>SEAD01000149.1 GCA_004173355.1 Chitinophagaceae bacterium
TCGTGCTCGGGACGAGCGCGCTGGCATGGGGATTGGCGCTGCCGGCGGCCGCGCACGCGCAATGTGCGCCCGATCCGACCACGGCGAACGGCACGACAACCTGCACTGGGACCGACGCCGATGGCGTCCGCGTGACGACCCGGGATACGGCACTGATCGTCGCGAACGGCGCTACCGTCTCGAACACGGGCGCGCCGGCGATCGCGGTCGATGTACCGCGGCCTAGCTTTGCTCCGTATTCGACGAACACGCTCACGGTACTGGGCGCCGTCTCTGCGCCGGGGCAGACCGCGATCGTCGTGAATTCGGGCGCTCTGAACTCCAGTTCCTATTACAGCACGCAGCAGACGGCGCTGACCGTCGGCGCGGGCGGCAGCGTAACAGGCGCAACTGCACTGACGCTGCTCCAGTCGCCGGGCAACCCGAACGGAACCGTCTCCGTCAGCCTCGACAATGCGGGCACGGTAACCGGCACCGGCGGGATCGCGCTGCTCGCCAACACGGTATCGACCGCGCAGGGCTATCCGAACCTGCTCACCAGCTTCTCGACGATCACCAACCGCGCCGGCGCGAGCATCCTCGGGGGAATCGTCGGACAGGTGTCCACGCTCGCCAATGCGGGCAGCATCGACGGCGGCGCTGGCAGCGCGCTCGATACCACGATCGGTTACGGCCCCACCGTCACCAATGCGGAGGTCTGCCCGGGTGCCATGGTAAAATACCTGGTTGTAAATATGCGTGTCAGCGGGTTTGTTTGTTTCCATCATGCAAGGTTTAAAGGGCGGGAAAAAACGGGCTATACAAATTCTTCTGATTTCTGAAGCAGCAGTAATCTTCGTTTATCACCCACCACCCATACAATATCGCCGGGCCGGATAATATAGGAAGAGTCGGGATTGACGAGACGACCTTTGTCATTCTCCACTCCCACCACAATCCCATGGATCTTCTCGCGGATCTCCCCTTCACGGATATTCTTGCCGGCAAAGGATGACTGGTCGGTGATCTTGAAATGCTCAAGTACCACTTCAGGGGCTTTCTTTTTCTCCGCAACAACTGTGGACGCTTCCATATCCTTGCGGAACTGGTCCAGCTGGTCATCGGTACCAATCATGAACAGGTAGTCGCCGGGAAACAGGCGCTGCCCGCGCTTTGGTGCGTTGATCGTGGTATTACCCCTTTCGATTATCGCAATATTGATTCCATATTTTTCGCGCCAGGCAAGCTCACGTAAGGTCTTCCCGATCCCGGGTGTATCAGCGGTCACCTGGAATTCCGCCATGTGGGCATCCCAGGGAGCCAGCATATCTTTTTTCCCCTTCAGCTCCTCGCGCTCGTTATAGTTGGCCAGGAAACGACCACGGATCCTGCTGTATAACAGCTGGATTTTTTTGGAAAAAATGATCAGCAGCACCAGGATCCCGACCGTCACATACACCGCAATCTGCGGGGTGAAAAAACGGTCGAGAAGGAACCCGATCAACACAATCGCAATAGCCGTGCGGAACAACTGCAGCATCAACATACCCGTGCGGTATTTATTCTGCTGGATAAATTTTTCGACGAGGTCCTTCCGGTGCTGTTTGATGGCGAGCGACCAGAGAAACGGGGCCATCAGCAACAATGCACCAACCGCACCAATGATGGTGGCCCAGGTATTGTCACCCAGTTTGTTCCGGGTATAGGGCAGCAGGTAATAGGAGGACAGCAACACGATAGCCGCGGTGATCACACTGACCAGCACGGTATTCACCATACCATCCCTCACATAAACCTGCCAGTCGGTGGTATTCGAAATCGTCTGCGCCTTGCTGCTGTACCGGTTGATGGCATTCTTGAAGCGGTGCGGCAGGCGCCGGTCGAGGAAATGGTAAAACGGCTCGGAGGCCCGGATCATAAATGGTGAGGTGAATGTGGTAATGGCCGACACTGCCACCGCAATGGGGTACAGGAAATCACTGGTAACACCGAGCGTGAGACCCAGCGTGGCAATGATAAAGGAAAACTCACCAATCTGCGAAAGGCTCATACCCGCCTGCACGGCCGATTTGAGCGGCTGTCCGGATATCAGCGCACCGATCGTCGTACTGAACGACTGCCCGAAAATGGTGACCAGGCTGATGATAATTACCGGACCCAGGTACTGCATCAGCATATTGGGGTCAAACATCATCCCGACCGACACAAAAAACACCGCACCGAAGAGGTCCTTGACCGGCTTCACGAGGTGTTCAATTTTTTCGGCATAAATGGTTTCGGCAAGGATAGAACCCATAATGAACGCACCCAGCGCCGCCGAGAAACCGACTTCGGTGGCCAGCCACACCATCAGGAAACAAAGGGCAAGCGAGGTGATCAGCAACATCTCCTCATTCATGAATTTTTTCGCCTTCCGCAGGAAGGTGGGCAGGAAAAAGATCCCGGACACAAACCATAAGACAAGGAAAAACACCAGTTTGGCAACCGCCATGAGCATATCCATACCCGCTGTCTTTGCGCTGATGGCAAGGGTGGATAACAACACCATCAGTACAATGGCCACCAGGTCTTCCACGATCAGGATCCCGAACACGAGACTCGCAAACTTGTGCCCTTTCACCCCGAGCTCATCAAAGGCACGGATGATAATAGTGGTGGAAGAAATACAGAGCATGCCTCCCAGGAACATCGCGTCCGTGGTTTTCCAGCCAAGCAACCTGCCGATGGCATAACCCACCGCCAGCATAAATACCACCTCCACCAGCGCGGTGACTGATGCGGGCGTACCGACCTTCAGGAGTTTTTTAAAACTGAATTCGAGACCAAGGCTGAAGAGAAGGAATATCACCCCCATCTCCGCCCATACACTGATGCTTTTCGTTTCCACAATGGTAGGCATCACATGGAAATGGGGTCCCACAAGGAAGCCCGCAATCAGGTAACCCAGTACCAGCGGCTGCTTCAGCCATTTGAAAATAATGGTTACAACGGCTGCAGCGCCCAATATCAATCCCAGATCCGTAATCAGTGGAGGTAAATGCATCTTTTACAATTCCGTTTAGTTCGAGAAAAATCAAGCCGGCCTCACCGGCAAAAGCCAATCCTGTATGATAATATCCGGAAACGAAACCCTACCAGAAATGGAAGAACGGGAACAGGTAATCAAAGTGATCACGGGGTAAAGGTTCACGGCTGCTGCATGGCTGGTCCTGACTGACCAGTCCATACCGCGTATCGGCCGTAAATTGCCGAGGAATAGCGAGGGGATGCGAGGAAAGGGAATGAAATCCTGCTTCCGGTAGTACCAGTCCGCCGGAAATAAGCCGCTGCAACGGATTACCGGGGAAACCGGAACGGATGCTGGCCTGTACCCCGGTGCCGGCAGTTTCCTGCAACCCGGTAATACCCTGCTTCTTCCCCGCAGCAGGGGAGTCATACCGGCTGTCGCTTCCAGGGAATGATCCCGAAAAAACAAACAGCAATACTGATATAACTACCCACTTACCCATTGCGCCGAAGATAACGAAAAAAAATCATTGATCCGCTGGAAATGGCTCCAGTCAACGACCTCAAGGGTTGTAACACTTACGGGTTCACAAAAAAATAATAATGGTAACTGCTAACGCTGGCTCGCGATCAGCAGGTTGAGGTCGGTGTATTTAAGGTCAAACCGCTCACTGAGATAAAAGTTCGTCAATGCTCCCTTAAACATATAAATCCCGCTCCTGAGGTGGATGCGGTGCCATACCAGTTTTTCAAAACCACCTTCCTCGGCGGCCTCCAGCAGTAAGGGCATCAGTACATTACTGATCGCCTGCGAGGCAGTGCGTGCAAATCCCGAAGGGATATTTGGTACGCAGTAATGTATCACCCCATATTTCATAAATACCGGGTGTTCATGTGAAGTGATCTCGGAGGTTTCAAAACAACCACCGCGGTCGATACTCACATCAATGACTACCGAACCCGGACGCATATTGCTGACCATTTCCTCGGTCACCACCATCGGCGTGCGGCCGGTTTCCGAAGCCAGTGCACCAACTGCCACTTCACAGGTCTTGAGCTGTTTGGCCAGCATCCTCGGTTCAATCACCGAGGTCCACAGGCGATGCCCGATATTGTTCTGCAACCGCTTCAGTCGGTACACACTGTTGTCAAAAACTTTTACCGATGCTCCCAGTGCCAGTGCGGCACGGGCCGCATATTCCCCCACGATACCCGCACCCAGGATGATCACCTTGGTGGGCGCAATACCCGAAATCCCACCCAGCAGCACACCCTTGCCATGGTTGGCCGAACCGAGGTACTGCGCGGCAATCAGCATCACCGCACTACCTGCGATTTCGCTCATCGATCGCACAATGGGATAGGAGTCGCTGTCATCTTTCAGGTTTTCAAATGAAATAGCCGTTATCCTTTTTTCCATCATACCCTCGAGGATGGAAGATTTCAGCACGGAAAGGTGGATCGGGGAAATGATCACCTGTCCCATCTGGAGCAGGGGCAGGTCTTCTTCAATAACCGGAGCGCTTTTTACCAGGATTGGTGCCTGGTACACCTGCTCGCGCTCATACACGATCTTGGCACCGGCTTCACTGTAATCCTTGTCGCGGAAATGCGAGGCATCCCCGGCATTGTGTTCAATCATTACCTGGTGACCGTTGCTCACCAGCACACTGACTGCATCCGGTGTCAGTGCCACCCGGTTTTCCTGGAATGCCGTTTCTTTCGGGATCCCGATAAGCATGCCTTCCACCCTGGGTTTTACATCGAGCGTTTCTTCTAATGTTTCGTAGCTGAATGATGTGCTGATCCTTGGTTTCTGCTGGCTCATGAAATTGATTATAGGAGAGGTCAGGTCTGTTTTCCCGGCCGCAGTAGCGCGGATCGGGTCGTTTCCAAAAATACTTAATTCCGGTCTATTTGAAGCTTCCGGTTAGCTGAATCCAGGATCCGGATATAGACCTGCGTGGTTTCATCGGGAAAAATACCCGGCGCGCGTTCGGGCCACTCTACAAAACAGGTCTCGTCACTGTAAAAACATTCCTCCACACCCGCCTGTACAGCCTCTTCTGCCGACTTCAGCCGGTAAAGGTCCATATGGTAAATCCGGTTCAGGCCGTCTGCCGACACATACTCATTGATGATCGAAAAGGTAGGACTTCCCATGCCTTCTTTCACCCCCTTCTCGCGGCAGATCGCCTGGATAAGGGTGGTTTTGCCGGCACCCATCTCCCCGTGGAAGGCAAACACACGGTTCCCACCGGCATTTTCCCAGAACCATTTTGCGGCCCTGCCCAGGTCGTTGATACCAAATTCCAGTTCCCTCATGACCCAAAGTTAACGGCCAGTACCATATCTGCACCAGCGTTTCAAAATGATTCATGATTTAGCAACCTTGTTGCCAAGATAGACCGGCTATCCCCTTCCGGTGGTGCAACATGGGTTTAACTTTACAACATCTGGCTACGCGCATTGTTATAAACAGAACAGCATGGAAAAGATTCAATGGAAAGTGGAAGGGATGGACTGCACCAACTGTGCACTGACCATCCGCAAATACCTCGAAAAACAGGGACTGAATGATGTGCGCGTCAATTTCGGTACGGGTGATGTCAGCTTCGACCGGAACGAGCAGCTGGTTTCGGAAAACCTCTCGAAAGGATTGAAAGACCTGGGTTATACCGTAACCGCCGATGAACACGGCCACCAGCATACCCACGAATCAGGGGGCCTCTTCCGCACGCACCTGCAGCGCTTCTGGTTCTGCCTGCCGTTCACCCTTGTGCTCATGCTCCACATGATCCCATCCCTGCATATCCACTGGCTGATGAATCCATGGGTGCAGATGGGTCTTACCCTCCCCGTATTTGTTGTCGGCATGTCTTTTTTTGGTGCCAGCGCCTGGAAAAGCCTGCGCAACGGGATTCCCAATATGAACCTGCTGGTAGCCATCGGTGCAGTGGCTGCATTTGTCTACAGCCTCTATGGTACGCTCACCGGGCAGGCCGCGGACTACCTTTTTTACGAAACCACCGCCACCATTATCACACTGGTATTGCTGGGTAATTACATGGAAGATGCGTCGGTGGCATCCACACAGAAGGCACTCGATAAACTGGTGAAATCACAGAAGGTCATGGCCAACATGATCGCATACGATGAAAACCATGAAGAAAATGTTTTCCAGGTGGAAAGCGATACCCTCCGCTCGGGTGACCTGCTGCTGATCCGCACGGGCGAACAGGTACCAGCCGATTGTAAAATACTCTGGGGTGATGCAGATGTAAATGAAGCACTGATCACCGGTGAAAGTATTCCCGTTCCCAAAACAAAAAAAGACCTCCTGATCGGTGGCTCGATTATCGAAAACGGATCGGTAAAAGCACAGGTCACGGCCGCGGGCAATGACACCGTGATTGCAGGCATCATCAACCTGGTGAAACAGGCACAGGGTGAAAAACCACCGGTGCAGCAACTGGCCGACAGGATCAGCGCCATTTTTGTGCCGATCGTACTCGGCCTTGCCGCACTCACCCTCGCCGGCAACTGGATTTACCTGGGCGAATTCACACCCGCACTGATGCGAAGCATTGCCGTGCTCGTGATCGCCTGCCCTTGCGCCATGGGTATCGCCACCCCGGCAGCGATTGCCGTTGGCCTGGGCCGCGCCGCGCGCAACGGGATTCTCTTCCGCAACGCCACCAGTCTGGAACTCTTCAAGGATATCCGCCAGGTATTTTTTGATAAAACAGGCACCCTGACCACCGGGAAGTTTGTCATCTCCGGATTTAACATCCTGGACGGCACTGCCGATAACGATTTCCGAAAAGCGGTTTTCTCCCTCGAAAAATATTCCACCCACCCTATAGCGAAAAGTATCAGCACTGCATGGAAAACAAAAGAGGAAATCCGCTGGAAAAAAATAGACGAAATAAAAGGCGAAGGCATGGTGGCCGAAGACCGGGAGGGCAATACCTGGAAGGCCGTATCATACCGCGCAGCCGCCACACTGACTACCGATGACACGCATAACGTGTATATCATCCGCAATAACCAGCTGGCCGGATGGATCGATGTACAGGATGAGATCCGCCCCGAGGCAAAACAGGTGGTCACCTATCTGCATTCAAAAGGCATCCGTACCGTATTGCTGAGCGGCGACCGCCAGGCAAAAGCAGACCAGCTTGCCCGGGAGGCAGGCATCGATGAAGTGATTGCCGAACAGACACCGGAACAGAAACTGCAGATCATCGCAACCCGCAGCGCAGCCGAACCATCGGTGATGGTGGGTGACGGGATCAATGATGCACCGGCACTGGCAAAGGCAACTATCGGGGTATCGATGAGTGATGCTTCGCAGATGGCCATGCAGACCGCACAGGTGGTGCTCATGAACAATGGATTAAAAAACCTGCCGCTGGCCCTGGGTCTGGGCAGACATACCTATATTACCATCAAACAGAATTTATTCTGGGCATTCGCCTACAATATCGTTGCCATACCGGTAGCCGCACTCGGGTTCCTCCATCCCGGATTCGCCGCGCTGGTAATGGGTCTCAGCGATGTGGTACTGGCAATCAACTCAGGACGGTTGTACATCAAGAAGGTTGTTTGATTTGGCAGATCTCCATCAGATATTAAAAGATAACTGGGGTTACGCAGCGTTCCGCCCCATGCAGGAAGATATTATCCGTTCAGTAATTGAAGGGAATGATACACTTGCAATCCTGCCCACAGGTGGCGGGAAGTCTATCTGTTACCAGGTACCGGGACTCGCCATGGAAGGCACCTGCCTCGTGATCTCCCCACTCATCGCATTGATGAAGGACCAGGTGGAAGGACTCCGCAAACGCGGCATCACCGCACTCTCCATCTACTCAGGAATGAGCCGGAAAGAACTCATCAACACGCTCACAGTTGCAACCGAAAGCAATTGCAAATTTCTTTTTGTATCACCGGAACGCCTTGAGACCGCACTCTTCAAGGAATACCTGCCCGGACTGCATGTCAGTCTCGTGGCAGTGGATGAAGCGCATTGTATCAGCCAGTGGGGCTATGATTTCCGGCCACCCTACCTCCGTATTTCGGCCCTGCGGTCCGAACTGCCGGGTGTTCCGGTGCTGGCACTCACTGCCTCGGCAACACCGGAGGTGCAGGAGGATATCATGGACCGGCTGGATGAGGTAGTGACTGATTTCTCCACCATCCGTGAATCAAAACCGGTAAAGGTCAAACGTGGCCGGGTATGGAAACAATTCCGCCAGGGCTTCGAACGGCCAAACCTTTCCTACAGTGTTTTCAACGTGGACTCGCGGATCAACAAGATCACAGAGATCCTCGGAAAGGTACCGGGTACCGGTATCGTTTACTGCCGGAGCCGCCGCCGCACACAGGAGATCAGTGAACTGATCAGCATGCGCGGGATCTCCTGTGATTTTTACCATGCGGGTCTTTCACAGGACCAGCGGAATAAAAAACAGGAAGACTGGATCAGCGGCCGTACCCGCGTAGTTGTATGCACCAATGCCTTTGGTATGGGCATCGATAAACCGGACGTGCGGGTAGTGATCCATGCAGATGTTCCGGACTGCCTGGAAAACTATTACCAGGAAGCAGGACGCGCCGGGCGTGACGGGAAAAAATCATACGCAGTGCTGCTGTCCGGCGAAGCGGAACTGGAGGAACTCGCAGAAGCAGTGTCCGTGCGTTTTCCCGAAGAAGCCGGGATCCGCCAGGTATACCAGTCGGTGGCCAATTACCTGCAACTCCCGGCCGGGCTTGGCGAAGGAACGTATTACGATTTTGAAATGGCAGACTTCCTCCGGAAATTCAAACTGGACAGCCGCCGCACCATGTACGCTCTCAAAGCACTCGAACAGGAGGGATGGCTCGCATTCAACGAACAGGTATTCCTGCCATCCGTTGTGCAATTCAATGCCACGCGCGAATACCTCGAAGAATACCAGCAGCAGTACCCGCGGCATTCGGAACTTTTAAAAACCCTGTTACGTGCCTACGCAGGTATTTTTGATTTCCCCGTATTCATCTCCGAAATGCAGGTGGCGCAACTCATGCGGGCCGACCTCGAAGAAGTGAAACTGCTGCTCGTCAAAGTAGCCGCTGACCGCATCATCGAATACCGCCCGAAAAAGGATACCCCGCAATTGCTGATGATCCGCAACCGCCAGCGCACAGATGAACTGCCGCTCGATATGTCGGCCATCCGCAAACGCAAGGAAAAATACCAGTCGCGCCTCGATGCCATGCTCGCCTTTGTACGGGATACCGTCAACTGCCGCAGCCAGCGCATCGGGATTTATTTTGGTGACAAGTCTATCCGGGAATGCGGGGTTTGTGATAATTGCCTCCGCCGGAAATCCAGACAGATGGATAGCGCAGAGTTTGAACGGATCCATGTCCTGGTGACGGAACTGCTGGCTGCACGGCCGATGAATGCGCGGGAACTCGCTTCCAGCCTTGCTTCTGTAAAAAAAGAAAAACTCGTGGAAGTACTGGCCTTCCTCGAGTCTGAACAAATAATAATGTCAAGTAAAGAAGGCCTGCTTACAGTACGCCCCTAAAAGATTGACTTTTTCCTTGACCTTCCACCGAGACCCAATGCACCCAGCAATGAACGCACCAGTGTATTACCGGCGGTGCGCGTCATACTCCGCACCGTAGGATCGTCAAAGATTGACTTGTCTTTTTTGGTTTGCTTTGCTTCTGCTTTCGCCTGTTTCTCCTGCTCCTTTGCCTCCGCCTCTGCCGCTTTTTCCTTCATACCCGCCTGCGCTGCTTCCTCGATTTTTGCATTCAGCATTTCATAAGCGCTTTCACTATCCACTACCTGATTGTACTTCGACAATATTTTCGACTTCGCGGTGAGTCCCTGTATCTCCTCGTCCTTGAGGATATCCATCCGGCTGCGCGGCGAACCCATCATACAATGCACGAGTGGTGCGGGGGCACCTTTTTCATTCAGTGCGGTGACCAGTGCTTCACCGATCCCAAGCTGGGTAATCAAATCTTCGGTTTTATAAAAATCCGTTTCCGGATAGTTCTCCGCCGTCTGCCTGATCATCTTGCGATCCGCCGCAGTGAATGCCCGCAGCGAATGCTGGATTTTTAATCCAAGCTGTGCAAGGATGGTGGGTGGTATGTCGGTTGGGTTCTGTGTACAGAAATAGATACCGATACCTTTTGAACGGATCAGCCGTACGATGGTTTCGATCTGGTCAAGCAATGCCTTGTTGGCATCCCGGAATATCAGGTGTGCTTCATCGATGAACATTACCAGTTTTGGTTTGTCAAGATCCCCTTCTTCCGGATTGCTGGCATACAGTTCCGCCAGCATCTGCAGCATGAAGGTGCTGAACATCCGCGGGCGGTCCTGCAGGTCGGGCACACGCAGGATCGATACAATGCCACGGCCATCATCACCGATCCGCATCAGGTCGTCGGTCTCAAAACTTTTTTCCCCGAAAAAACCATCGGCCCCCTGCTGCTGTAGTTCGATTGCCTTCCGAAGGATAGTGCCCGTAGAAGCGGTGGATATTTTCCAACTCCGACACCGTGGCGCGCAGGCGTACACCGGGCTGGGTACTTAATGTAAGAAGTTCAACCGGATACGCCGCCGGTTTGTATTCGAGATTGAGCAGTTTGTAACGCTCGGTGATTTTATCATTCACGGTACCGGCGGCACCCAGTCCGCTCAGGTCACCCTTGATATCCAGCAGCAATACGGGTATACTGGCATCACTCAGGCCTTCCGCCAGCACCTGGAGGGTCTTGGTTTTTCCGGTACCGGTAGCACCCGCGATCAGCCCGTGACGGTTAAGGGTCCGGTAAGGCACGCTGATCACGGCTTCCGGCACTACCTTCCCATCGAGCATTCCACAACCCAGCTGGTAACACTCGCCTTTGAAGGTGTAGCCCGCTTTCATCTTGTCGATAAACTGCTGTTCTGTTGCCATAAGGACCCTAAGTTAATGGAAATAATAATCGGGGTGAGCTACATATTCCGCCATGTCTTAACAAATAATTATTTAACTTCCAAGCTGTTTGGAGCATGATTTTCATTTATTTGTCCAACAGAATCAAAAGAAAAAAACATGGAAGCGAAGAAACCTAAAATCTTGTTGTGCGAAGACGATCCCAATCTCGGGAGTGTGCTGAAGAATTACCTCGAACTGAATGATTACGATGTCACCCTGGAAAGGGATGGCCGGCTGGGTCTCGCTGCCTTCCAGCGCGAAAAATTCGAGCTCTGCCTGCTGGATGTCATGATGCCGAATATGGATGGTTTTACCCTCGCGGAAGAAATTCGTGATGTGGATCCCGATATACCTTTGTTTTTCCTGAGTGCAAAGACCATGAAGGATGATATTATCCAGGGTTACAAACTGGGTGCGGATGATTACATTACCAAACCATTCGACAGCGAAGTACTCCTGCTCAAGATCAAGGCGATCCTGAAACGGAACGAGGAGATCAACAAGGAAACCGAAAACAAGGAGTTCTCTTTATCCACCTATCATTTCAATCCCAAGCTGCGCCAGCTCATCCATAATGATATCACGCAGACCCTTTCACCAAAGGAAAATGAGTTGCTGAAGATGCTGGCCGAACACCTCAACGACCTGCTCCCGCGTGAGCAGGCGCTGAAGAAAATCTGGGGCAGTGATACTTATTTCAACGGACGCAGTATGGACGTATATATCGCCAAACTGCGCAAGTACCTGAAAGATGACCCGAAAATCGAGATCGTGAACATTCATGGCAATGGCTTCCGCCTGGTAGTACAGTAAGCACGATCGTATTGATAGAAAAACGCCGCCTGGAAAATCCACGCGGCGTTTTTTATGCCTTTACCAAAGCTGGGCCTGCGGACCCGGTCCTGGCCGTTGTTTCCCGAGGTGTTCATAAGCCTTATCCGTCACTTCCCGTCCACGCGGGGTGCGCTGGATAAACCCTTCCTGGATCAGGAACGGTTCATATACTTCTTCCAGTGTGCCGGGCTCCTCACCTACCGCCGTGGCAATGGTGGTAATGCCAACCGGGCCGCCCTTGAATTTTTCGATGATGGTGTTCAGTATGCGGTTGTCCATATCATCCAGCCCGTGCTCGTCCACGTTCAGCGCGCGCAGCGCATGTTGTGTAATTCCAAAATCAATAGCCCCGTCATTCAGCACCTGTGCAAAATCCCGCACCCGGCGCAACAATCCATTGGCAATCCTTGGTGTGCCACGGCTCCTGCGACCAATCTCAGCCACTGCCTCTTTGGTGATAGACGTACCCAGGATTCCCGAGGCACGCGCAATGATGCCGTTGAGTACTTCGGATGTGTAATATTCGAGACGGGATTTGATCGCGAAACGGGAAAGCAGTGGGGCGGTCAGCAGGCCACTGCGGGTGGTAGCCCCGATCAGGGTGAAAGGGTTCAGGGAAAGCTGGATACTGCGGGCATTGGGACCGGAATCGATCATGATATCGATCTTGTAATCTTCCATCGCCGCATACAGGTATTCTTCCACCACCGTGCTCAGCCGGTGGATCTCATCGATGAATAAAACATCGTTGGCTTCGAGACTGGTCAGCAGTCCCGCGAGGTCAGCGGGTTTCTCAATCACCGGTCCGCTGGTTTCCTTGATATTCACGCCGAGCTCATTGGCTACAATCCGCGACAGCGTTGTTTTTCCGAGTCCGGGCGGACCATGGAACAGCACGTGGTCAAGGGCCTCCCCGCGGATCTTGGCGGCACGAATAAAAATCTGCAGGTTCTCGATCAGCTGCGGCTGGCCGGCGAACTCGCTGATCTGTGCGGGCCGGATATTATTTTCAAATTCCCGTTCCAGCGGTGAGAGGGGCGACTTGTCCTTATTCAGATTCGGATTGTTCATATAAATTATTTCTTGATCAGCAGCATACCGCCGATGATCAGGGCCACGCCCAGGATCTTTTCCAAAGTTATCGTTCTTACCGCGGACCCGAACAGACCATAATGGTCGATGAACAGTGAAACCAGTAACTGGCCGCTGACCACGAGTGAAAAAGTGAGTGCGATCCCCTGCTTCTGGTTCACCCAGGTGATGAATCCCACAAACACGGCACCCAGCAAGCCTCCCAGCCAGATCCACCATGGACTGGTACTGGTGTTGCGCAGTTGTCCGACCGCAGTGGCATTGGTGGACAGGTTGAGCAGCAGCAGGAACACAAGGCCAATCGCAAAACTCATCAGTGAACCCATCAGCGGACCACCGATCTGGCGACCGAGTTTGGAATTGAGGATTGCCTGCAGGGGCATCAGTGTGCCCACCAGCAGGGTGATAAACATAATGAGGTACTTCATCAGCAGTTATTGTTTAAACCGGTCGAGCTGCAACACGAGATCCGGGGTTGGTGAATTACGTTTCCATTTTTCCCTTTCGGAAAAACGACACACTCCGGGGTAATCACCCCGCCTGCCCCCCAGGTCGTTGACCAGCTGGAAATGCAGGTGCGGCGGCCACTGGCCATTCTCTTCCGGACTGCCGAACCAGGCAAATACACCGCCTGCGCGGATTTCCTTCCCTTCTTCCAGTCCTTCGATAGATGCCAGGCTGAGATGTCCGTAAAGTGAATAAAGGATCACCTCATCCAATACATGCTGCAGGATAATCGTTGCCCCGTAGTCACCCCGGGCGGAATTATCAGCAAAACTATGCACGACTGCATCTGCCGGTGCACTGACGGGCGTGCCTGCCGGTCCCCAGATATCCGTACCAAGATGAAGCCTCCGGGGTTCATCGCCTGTTTCTGCGTCAAACAGGCTGCTCCGGGAATAAATCGTCCGGTGTTCGTCGTACCCACCAATCAGGTAACGGGCCCCGGATGACAACAACTCCTGTTCAATGTACCTGCTGAACAATTCCGTATTATTTACGAGATCGCCGGTAAGGCTGGTATTGGTTGCAGTCAGGTCAATGCCACGAAGCAGGTCCGTTGCAGGGTCAAATGGCACCACCCGCCGGAAGGAACGTTGGTTTTCGAGTAATACTTTCAGGTAGGGGTTTGTCACGCGTTAAAATTACTGGATCATCTGCATAAAAAAGGCACCCTCGCGGGTGCCTTGATAAGTTGGAGGTTGAAGTTTAGCGGCCGATCACAACGGTAATCGTCTTATCCGAGTAATTGGTACCGCCATCATAGTAGAAATGCACCATGTATGTACCCGCAGGTAGTGTGGTGAGATCCACAGGGATCACGCGGCCAAAGGAAAGACCGGAGAATTCCTGTGTACGTGCCACTGCACCTGTTGAAGTAAATACTTTCATTCCAAGCCGGTTGTACAATGTACTGTTGATACGGACGCTGAACTGGCCATTGCTTGGATTCGGGAAAAGTACAATCGCGTTGTCACGCAGCAACACCCTTCTTTCCGGACATTCCGTCACCACTGCGGCAACGGTAGCCCTCGATACACAACCCTGCGGACTGGCATACGTATAAGTAAGGTTGTAGGTGCCGATTGCAGTATTTGATGGATTGAACGTATTACCCGAGATACCAACCCCTGACCATACACCTCCTGCCGGCGAACCGGTTAATGGTATTGCCGGATCACTCACACAGATGGTGGATGGCAGTGCCGCGATAGTCACAACCGGTAAAGGATTAACCGTAAGCAAGACAGTTGCCGGTGCCGATGGGCAGCCAAACTGTGAAGTGGCCACCGCCGAGTACGTGGTGGTCGTTCCTGGTTTTGCGTATACGGTTGGCAGTACCACGCTGGAGTTGTATGCATACACGGCTGCTGCATCGATAAAGAGATCCGTTGCCGGTGTCCAGGTGATGGCATTACCACCTGCCGTAGCAGTCAGCATTTGTGTGGCTCCTGCACAGATAGCGGGCGCCGCCGGAGTGACCACTGGTGCAGCCGGTGTGGGGTTCACCACAAAGGAGGTTCCGAAATTATCATTGGAAACATTCACATCCGTTGCGGAACTGGTGCTGGCTGAAAGACTGTAACTGCCCGCTTCAAAAGGGAAGAACGGAGGCATGGTCACCGCCAGCACTTCACCCGGTGCGAGCGTACCGGTATTGATCAGGCGGCTCAGAGTTGCGTTGCTGGTACCGGTGATCACCGATGTCACGGTAACAGGATATACACTGAAGTCGACCGGGATGATATTGTAGTTGGTCACGTTTACATCAAACGACTGCACACCAACCGGACATACCGGCAGTGGACGGGTGAGGCCGGAAACACCGACATCGATCAGCGGCAGTGCATCCACTTTCACGTCATCCACACCCACACCGTATCCATAAAGCGCAGTGCCTTCAAACGCGATATAGTATTCGGCTCCCGGGTTTGGCAACTCCAGCTCCACCTTCACCCAGTCAGGTTGGTTGGTGACATAAGTTGCCCCCGGGATCAATGTCCAGGTACCACCCGCGGATGTTTTATAATATACACGCAGTTCATCCTGGTCGGCAAAGAAGAACAGCCACTCGGGAATCGTATAATAGAAAGTCAGGCGTGCCCCGTTGGTCAGTGAAGTCAGGTCCATGGCCGGAGATACCAGTTTGGTGGTAAAGCCATCATAGGAATTCTTGAAGAACTGCGCATTGAGTGAGCCACCGTTGGCGGTATTGCCATAGAGTGGATGCGAGCCGGATGCAAATGTCCATGCTGTATTACCCACTTCATATTCATCGGTATTCCAGCAGATCCTCGTGGCGCTGTTTGTTTCAAATGTTTCGTTGAAAGGGAATGTGGTAATTGCGTTACAGGGGGTTTTGAATGTGAACGCCGGACTCCAGTCGCTGAACAGGGAACCTGTCACACACACTGAGCGGATGTATACAGAGTAAACCGTACCCGGGATCAGGCCCTCGATATCATCAGTGGTACCGGTTACCGTACCTGATGCAGCCAGACCGGTGGCGCCACTGCCTGCGGCACCTGTGGTACGAACTTCATATTCATAACCAACGCCCGGTGCAGGAGTAGTCGCCTGCCAGGTAACAGTTGCGGTGGTAGTGGTAAGTGCTGAGAATACCGCGCCGGTCGGGGTGATACAGCTCGGGGCGGGCACGATGTTGACGATATAATCTTCAGTTTCCCCATAGTCCGTGGGTATACACGCCCC
>SEAD01000275.1 GCA_004173355.1 Chitinophagaceae bacterium
TCCATGAACGTAATACTGGCGCCAGCGCCACCTTTAAGTTTTTGATTAAATACGTAACTCTCGTCATCTGTTCGCACTTCATGATAGTGCCCTTGGAACGCATCCGCCTGCACACTACCTATCACTGCCCCAGGCAATCCCCCCGGTTTCATCGCGGTCCGAGAGGTCCGATCAGGATCGGTGGTCGTTCCGCCAGTCTCGTAGGTAAAGCCGCGCAAGAATAGGCCGCGATAGTCAGGAAGATTGAAAGTCTCTGCACTTTCCGATCCATGGTTTGTCCCAATCACTTCGAACAATTTTTTGTAATCGGGATCATCCTTCCGAACGCTGCGTCCATCACAGTAAGTCCATCCCACAGGTGCTTTCATTGTAATGCAATCTTTAACAGCATAAGCGACCACTGTTCCCGGAGGCCTGGCATAGTTCATGGCCTCTTCCAAATCCTTCACGCGGTCTGGAATGCTTTTTACGGAAGCATGAGGCTTGGCACTTTGGGCAACTGCGTAGTTAAAGGAGACAACGAACCAAGCCGAAGTAGCGACTGCACCGCTGGCCATAAGAAGCTTCCGGATGGATAAGTTCATAAATAAGAAAGTGATTGAATGGACTGAAGTTAACGAAAATGTCGAGTGGTTTGATTTTAATTACAAATTCATCTTAGTAGAAATAGATATTTGGAGTTTATTGGGTTAATTACTGAAAACGAAATAAATCATATTCTAAAAATTTGTTTAATTTGCGCCCGCACACCTATC
Organism: Chitinophagaceae bacterium; assembly: GCA_004173355.1. Classification (GTDB taxonomy): domain Bacteria; phylum Bacteroidota; class Bacteroidia; order Chitinophagales; family Chitinophagaceae; genus JBEVJC01. Next base: position 756 of record SEAD01000275.1, read on the forward strand.
CATATCGCACGTCCGACATCCGATATTTAAACCGCCATTATCCGATGTTCAAGCCGTCACCCGCATGTCAGCTCTCCACTTCTCCTGCGGACACTCTTATACCAACCCCGTTCGGCTTGAAACTTGTAACAGTCGGTTATAATTTAATAATATACATAATATAGGCATTCACAGGACGCGTTTCACTACCGCCCTTTTTGGAGCTTGTACGGGAAGCTAAGTGTCGTGGCCACCCTTGGTTTATGCCATCCGGTTGCACTCCTGGCACCCCGGAGGTGTTGTCGCCTCCCACGGAATGATCACCATAAGTGTGATCGTGGCTTTCAAATTCAGCATCCTGCAGGCTGCCTACTGCCCCCTTTGTCGCGCCTCCCGGTTTCATTGCATAACGCTCTTCACGGTCTGGATCGCGTTTCGTTACTCCAGTGCCATAGGCCACCATCCGCAGAAACCGGCCCCGGTAATCAGGAAGATTGAATGCACCAGCGTTCTCAGAACCATGGTTTGTCCCAATCACTTCGAATAATTCTTTGTAATCGGGATCATCCTTCCCAACGCTGCGTCCATCACAGTAAGCCCAGCCCAGAGGTGCTTTCATTGTAATGAAATCCTTAACAGCATAAGCGACCACCGTTCCCGGAGGTGCCACCCGTGGTCTGACATAGTCTATGGCCTCTTCCAAATCCTTCACGCGGTCCGGGAGGCTTTTCCCGGAGGCCACAAGCTCAGCGCTTTGGGCGACTGAGGAGTTAGGGGAAAGGGAGAACCATGCCACAGCAGCGACTGCACTGCTGGTTATAAGAAGCTTCTGGAAAAATGAACTCATAAGCACTGAGGTGGTTGGTGGGACTGTAATTAATGACGATGTTGATGTTAAGGGGTTCGATAGTCGATTCCTCCAATGAAAACTATTGCAATTGCCGGCAAATCATTATACGGATTTGAAGAGTGATCATGAGATACCCATCATTTGTCAAGTTATATATAGCATTAACACCATTTTGGGCTGGAAAATGGGCAGCGTCTCCGCGCATTGGAGATCGTTCCAATGAAATTAATGGGAAGGACCATCATAATTTAATAATGTAGTTCACGAAGACGTTTCTAGGCCGGGTCTCGATGCTTTGGCCGGCGTCGTGGGTGTAGGCGGAATTCTGATCAAAAGGTCTCCCGGGAGCATCAACCGTCCAATCGACGCGCACTCTGTCCCTTGATGTTGCACCCGGCGGCGCCAAGACTCGCTGCATGTGGCTATGCACGGCAAAAGCATGAGACTGGTAGCTTCCCACCGCAGCGCCTGTATTGCCGCCGGACGCGATGGCCTCCCGCTTCATGAAATCGGGATCGCGGCCACTGTCGCTTGTCACACCTCTGAGGAACATCCCACGAAGGTCCGGCAGGTTGAACCTCCTGTTTTCACTAGGCCCATCCGGATCGCCCCAGGATGTGCCGATGGCCTTATATAAGGGGCTATATTCGAGCTGATCCGCATCCATCGGCACATCCTGGGGCGATCCGGATGGGCCTAGTGAAAACAGGAGGTTCAACCTGCCGGACCTTCGTGGGA
>SEAD01000029.1 GCA_004173355.1 Chitinophagaceae bacterium
TCCTGGGGGTGGAGCGCGGCGATATTTTCCTGAAACTCCGCCAGCGCAAGGCCGGCCGGCTGGGACAGTACCAGAAACTGGACGCAGTAAAAGAAGAATTCATGGTGCAGGAGAACGGGCTCAACTTCCTGGTCAACCTGTCGGATTACCTTGATACCGGACTCTTCCTCGATCATCGTGTCACCCGGCAATTGCTTCGCGGACTTTCCCACGGGAAACGCTTCCTCAACCTTTTTGCCTACACCGGCTCCTTTTCCGTGTATGCCGCCGCGGGTAAAGCAGCACGTGTTACCACAGTCGATCTGTCCAAAACCTATCTTGCCTGGGCCGAACGCAATATGAAGGCCAATGATTTTTACGATGCGTCGAAACAAGCCTTCGTGCATGCCGACGTGGTGCAATACCTGAAGGACCTGCCCGATGGATCATATGACCTGATAGTGCTCGACCCACCCACATTCAGCAACAGCAAACGGATGGAGACCTTCCTGGATATCCAGTCGGACTACGTGGAACTGGTAAATGACTGCATGCGGATCCTGGCACCGGGAGGGATGGTGTTTTTCAGCACCAACCGCCGCGATTTTGAAATGGATGCGTCTGCAATCAATGCCTCGGAAGTAAAGGATATCACACGCACCACCACGCCGTTTGATTTTGAGGGGAAACTTTTCAGGTATTGTTTCCGGATTACCAAATAAAAAATGGCTGCACCAGGGCAGCCATTCCATTATTTCAACCTGTATAAACTCAGAGGGTTTTCAGCACATCATTCATGCTGCGAACCGCATCCGCGCTTTTGTTGAATTCAGCCTGCTCGGCGTCATTCAGTTTGAAGTCGAGGATTTTTTCCCAGCCATTGCGGCCGATGATCACAGGTACACCGAGACAGATATCTTTCTGTCCGTATTCACCATCGAGGCTCACGCAGCAGGTAAATAGTTTTTTCTCATCACGCAGGATGCTTTCCACCAGTGCCGCACCAGCCGCACCGGGCGCATACCATGCTGAAGTTCCAATGAGTTTGGTCAGTGTGGCACCACCCACCATTGTATCGGCAACAACCTGTTTTTGCTTTGCTTCGTCGAGGAACTGTGTTACCGGAACTGAATTCCAGGTAGCGAGGCGGATCAGCGGGATCATTGTGGTGTCACCATGGCCACCAATAACCACTGCGTTGAGGTCCGACGGGCTGGCACCAAGGTGCTGGCTCAGCTGGTATTTGAAACGGGCGCTGTCAAGTGTACCACCCATTCCGATGATGCGGTGTTTTGGCAGTCCTGTTGCGGTCAGTGCGAGATAAGTCATCGTATCCATCGGGTTGCTGATCACGATGATGATTGCATCCGGTGAAAACTTCAGGATGTTTTCCGCTACCGTTTTAACGATACCGGCATTTACACCGATCAGTTCCTCACGTGTCATACCCGGCTTACGGGGAAGGCCTGATGTGATCACCACTACATCTGATCCGGCCGTCTTGCTGTAATCATTGGTTGATCCGGTGATCTTGGTATCAAAACCAAGCAGGGTGGCAGTCTGCATCATGTCCTGCGCCTTACCTTCCGCAATCCCTTCCTTGATATCCAGTAATACGAGTTCCGTGGCGAGTTCTTTACGCGCAATATTATCAGCACAGGTTGCGCCAACGGCTCCCGCACCTACAACAGTTACTTTCATGAAAAAGAAAATTTATGGAATGAGAAAATTAATTCGCGGCAAAGGTAAACGAAAACAGGTCGGCCCGGCCGAAAATTCCGGTCATTTATTGGCCTGCCCGGAAGGGCTTATTTGCCCAGCCTGGCCGCCATCTGTGCGGCTGTCTGGCCTTCGGCCGATACGCCGATCAGTTTTTTCTTCTTCCCGTAAAACGCATGGAAAGGAAGGTATTTTACACCATAATACGATGGCAGCATGAAACGGTAATCACGTCCCATGGTGATATTGGAAAAACGCTCCAGTTTGTAATCGGCGTAAAACTTTTTCATATCGGCAAGTGGCAGCGGACTGGCCATAATGATGTTGACTTCGCGGAACAGGTCGATATTGGCTACAATGTCGGCCGTGGCATGTTTGCAGTGGTCACACTCCGGGCTGAAAAGCAATACCATAAAGGGTTTTTTCGGGTCGAGCTTGTCCGCTGTCAACACCGTGCTGCTGTCGAGCAGCAACAGCTGCAAAGGGATGTTGTCAGGGAACTTCTGGTAGGGAAGCTTCAAAGTATCTGCCTGCGCAGAAAGACGGACAGACATACAAAGCAGGAGGGCCAATGCAGGGATGCTACGGGTCAGTTTCTTCATGTTGCAAATTGAACCAATTATCGCGGGAAAGAAAAATTTTGCGCGTGTTACGAAACATTCGTAGGTTTACGAAAAGTTCGTAGACATGGAAAGGCTGACTACACAGGAAGAGCAGGCGCTGAAGGCGGTATATAAAGTAGGGGAGGGGAATGTCAAACTCATCCTTTCCCGGATGGAAGAAGGCGTAGCGTATACAACCCTTGCTTCCACCATCCGCAACCTGGAGAAGAAGGGATACCTGTCCAGCCGCATGGTGGCCAATACCTATCTCTACAAACCCGTGTTTGATGAAGGGGAATTCAAACAGCGTTATATGGGTGAAGTGGTGAAAGACTATTTTGGTAATTCCTATAAAGGGCTGGTCAATTTTTTTGTGGAGCAGAAAAAACTCTCGGCAAAGGAACTGCAGGAAATCCTTACCCTCATAGAAAAGGGAAATACAAAAGGGGATAAATAAATCCATCCAAAACTTATTTTATGCAGCAGTTGCTTATCTACCTCCTGAAAGTTTCCCTCACGCTTATCCTGCTGGTTTGTTTTTACCAGTTTGTATTGCGGCGTCTTACGTTCCACACTGCCAACCGTTTTTTCCTCCTGGCCGCGATGCTGCTGCCGTTCCTGATACCGATGGTCAATCTGGAATTGCCCATGCAGGCAACATCCGGTGCCGAGCCACTGATCATCCGTTGGGTACCTGCCACGGAATCAGTTACCAGCAGGCTCATAGCGGCAACTGCTCCCGGGGCACAGGAAAACCGGCTCGGCATCCACGAATGGCTCGTGATAACCTGGAGCTGCGGCGTGGCGCTGCTACTGCTGAACTCGCTCGTATCGTTTGCCAGTCTTGCGCGACTCCGCCGGCATTCATCCACCGTATACGTGAATGGTATCGAAGCCTGTTCGGTTGCAGCACACATTGCCCCATTTTCCTTCGGGAACAAAATATTCCTGCCCGCCGGTATTCCGGAAGGCCAGGGCCTGTCCGGAATCCTTTCGCACGAACTGGTACATGTGAAGCAGAAACATACGATTGATATCCTGCTTGCAGAAGTAGTATGTGCCCTGTTATGGTTCAACCCCTTCGTCTGGATCATGCGCAGTGCGGTCAGGCAAAATCTTGAATTCATCGCCGACAATCACGTGATTTCAACCGGTGTCGGCCGGCAGGAGTACCAGCTGCTCCTGCTCAGTGTCCTGGGAAGACGTTCCTATGGCATGACCAGTCAATTCAATCTATCATCTCTCAAAAACAGGATCAAAATGATGAACAAAAACAGTAACAGCCGTACACAGCTTCTCCGTTTCGCCATACTCCTCCCACTCGCAGCCGTCATCATGCTTTCATTCCGCAAACCGGCCAGGACCGCATCCAGTGTCCTTACCTATAAAGCAGTCGTAATGGATATCAGCACGCGGCAGCCGGTGGCCGGTGTGACCCTCCGGGAACAATTCAGTGGCCGTGAAGCGGTGACCGACAAAAATGGTATTGTTGAAATCAGTATTTCGGGTACCGGTAAAAAGACCCTGAAAGTCCGGTACAGCCGTACGGGGTACGCAAGTATCGAATCAAACCTTTCAGTCAATCCCTCAACAGAGGAAGACGTTGTCCTGACGGAACTGGTCGGCATCCGCACCGGCAACACAGGGGAGAAATGCGGGGATTGTTTCACTTCCATTTTCATGGGGGAAACTGACCTGCTGACGAACCCCGGAAAAGCGCTTGACCAGCACCTCGGAAACAAGGGTAAGGCATCCGTAGCGGTGGCGTCCGTTAAGGATGGCAAGACAAATAAAGGCAATGCAAAAGTTGCCATCGATCGCAATGCCGGGACGGTTTCGGTATCCGGCGACTCAGCGGTCATCCGTGAAAGCGGCGGGGTGGTAGTGTATAACAATGCCCGTATCACACCGGTTCCTTCCGGGTCTGACTACAAAGGCCTGATCGTCATGAATGGCCGCGAAATGGACTGGAAACAATTCAAAACATTCGCAGACAGCGTTGAAAAAACAAAATCTGTAGGGGAGATCATTGCAAGCGTGCATGTGATGAACGGTGATGAAGGGAAAATCGCTTATGGTGAAAAAGGCAGCCAGGGAGTCATGGTCATTGAAGGGAAAAAACAATAAGCATATTGCGGTCGCGGATCGCCCGGCGGGGACAGGGCAGATTTCCTTTGCCATGAGTGGAATCAGCCCTATCTTCGCCTCCCAAATATTTTTAAACGTCCGCCCCTGCGGACAAAACATTTATTCATGGCAAATACAGCAGACATCAGCCGCGGCTTGATTATCAAACTCGAAGGCAGTTTGTATTCGGTTGTTGAATTCGGTGAAAACAAAACCGCGCGTGCGGCCGCGAAAGTCTGGGCTAAACTCAAAGGGGTTGACAACAACCGCTCCATAGAAAAGACCTGGAACTCAGGCGACACCATCCACCCGGTTCGGGTCGAAAAACGCGCTTACCAGTTTCTCTATAAGGACGATACCGGCTACAATTTCATGGATACCGAAACCTTCGAACAGATTGCCCTCCAGGAAACCCTGGTGGATGCTCCCCAGTTCCTGAAGGACGGCCAGGAAGTGACCGTGCTGATCAACACCGAAAGCGAATTGCCGATGAGTGTGGAACTGCCCGATAAAATCGTGCTGCAGGTTACCTACACCGAACCCGGCCTTCGTGGTGACACCGCTACCCGTACACTCAAACCTGCAACGGTGGAAACCGGGGCAACCGTAGGTGTACCCCTCTTTGTAAACGAAGGTGAACTGATCCGTGTAAACACCAAGACCGGTGAGTACGTGGAACGGGTAAAAGAATAATACCTCCCAATGCCTCAAAATGGCCTGAAATCATCGATTTTGGGCCATTTTTCGTTTGTTTCGGCGGGTTTTGGCCCGGAAATGGCAAAATTTACTTGATGTACTGTAACTGATTTCCCTAACTTAGCCTTCCTTCCGGGAAGCCGGGGAAACATTTTAAACAAATACCTGATAAATTGAAAAACATGGACTTTAAGCAGATCCAGGAGTTGATCAAAATGGTCAACAAATCCAATATCGGAGAAGTTAGTATCGAACAGAAAGATTTCAAGGTCACCATAAAGCAGAAAGAAGAACAGATCACCCAGGTAGTACAGGCAGCGGCACCCGCCCAGATGTACCAGGCTCCAGCAGCACAAACCGCTTCAAATGCGGTTTCCGGCGGTAGCACGCCTGAAAAACCGGCGGCAGACACGCCGGCCGGCAACCTGATCACGATCAAGAGCCCGATGATCGGCACCTTCTACCGCAAGTCGTCCCCCGATAAACCCAATTTCGCGGAAGTGGGTGATGATGTGACAGTAGGGAAGGTCGTGTGCATTATCGAAGCCATGAAACTCTTCAACGAAATTGAAAGTGAGGTAAACGGTAAAATCGTGAAAGTGCTGGTGGAAGATGCTTCACCGGTTGAATACGACCAGCCATTATTCCTGGTTGAACCATAAGGCACCCGTTTCTATCACTCACTTAATCCAGATTCATGTTTAAAAAAATATTGATTGCCAACCGTGGTGAGATCGCCCTTCGCGTTATCCGCACCTGCCGGGAAATGGGGATCAAAACGGTTGCCGTTTACTCAACGGCTGACCGCGACAGCCTGCATGTCAAGTTTGCCGACGAGGCCGTCTGTATCGGAAGCCCGAAAAGTTCCGACTCCTACCTGAATATTGCCCATATCATGGCTGCCTGCGAAATCACCAACGCGGATGCCATCCATCCGGGTTATGGATTCCTTGCCGAGAATGCCAAGTTCGCATCCATCTGCAACGACCATGGAATTAAATTCATCGGACCCACTGCTGACATGATCAACAGCATGGGAGACAAGATCACTGCCAAGGAAACCATGATCAGGGCCGGCGTGCCCGTGGTACCCGGTGGACAGGGCCTCCTCCAGAGCATCGAAGAAGCAAAAGGACTGGCAAAGGATATGGGTTATCCCGTTATCCTCAAAGCCACAGCCGGCGGTGGTGGTAAAGGGATGCGTATCGTATGGGAAGATTCCGAAATGGAGAAAGCCTATACCACTGCCAAGACAGAAGCCGCAGCATCATTCAAGAATGACGGGATCTACATGGAGAAATTCGTGGAAGAGCCAAGACATATCGAAATCCAGATCGCAGGCGACCAGTACGGGAATGTCTGCCACCTGAGCGAACGTGACTGCTCCATCCAGCGACGTCACCAGAAACTGGTGGAAGAATCACCTTCCCCATTCATGACCGACGAACTACGTGAACGCATGGGTGAAGCCGCCAAAAAAGCCGCTTCGGCTATCAATTATGAAAGCGTTGGTACGGTTGAGTTCCTCGTCGACAAACACCGCAATTTCTATTTTATGGAAATGAACACGCGGATCCAGGTAGAACATTGTGTTACCGAAGAGGTGATCAATTTCGACCTCATCAAGGAACAGATCAAGATCGCCATGGGTGAAAAAATTTCCGGGGAAGATTATATCCCGCAGATGCACTCCATCGAATGCCGGATCAATGCGGAAGATCCCTACAACGACTTCCGCCCCTCACCAGGACGGATCACCACCCTGCACCAGCCGGGCGGCCACGGGGTACGGGTCGACAGCCATGTGTATGCCGGTTATGTGATCCCGCCATACTATGACTCCATGATCGGTAAACTCATCACCGTGGCGCGTACGCGTAACGAGGCAATCGGTACCATGTACCGTGCACTCAGCGAATACGTTATTGAAGGGGTGAAAACAACGATCCCTTTCCACCTGCAGCTGATGCAGGATGAACGTTTCCGCAGCGGTGATTTTAATACGAAGTTTATTGAAGGCTTCAAACTCAGGTAACCATAATGGGTGCAGCACCCGCCTTATACATTGTTACAACCCCCGCGCATGACATGCCGGGGGTTGTCGTTTAAATTGAAAACATGAAAATTATCCAGCACCAGGTCCGGCTGCGGGCGAGGCCAAGGGGTTTCCACCTGGTAACAGATGAAGTGTTAAGGGCAGTACCCGAACTGCGCGAAATGAAGAAAGGCCTTTGCCAGGTATTTATCCAGCATACCTCGGCATCGCTGGCGATCAATGAAAATGCCGATCCAACGGTACGGGAGGATTTTGAAATGTATTTCAATAAGGTGGCACCGGAGAACGATCCGGACTACATCCATACGGATGAAGGTCCCGATGATATGCCCGCCCACCTGAAAGCCGCACTGCTGGGGTCATCCGTGACCATACCGATCAGTAATGGCCGTCCCGCACTTGGGATATGGCAGGGCATCTATCTCTGCGAGCATCGCAACCATGGCGGCGAACGCAAACTGGTAATCACCGCCTGGGGTGAATAGATTCCCAAAAAAAGGCCCTTCATTTCTGAAGGGCAGGATATCATCTGATGGATCAGCGGAGAAACAGTAACTCCCTGTATTTGGGAAGATACCATTCCTTGTCATCCACCATCAGTTCGAGTTTGTCTACATGGTAACGAAGGTCGTCGAAGAATTTATCCTTGATATGCGACTGGTAGGCGATAGCCTTCGTGCGCGTGTCGTCGATTGCATTGCAGATCTTGCGTTCCTCGATCATCTTTTCCACCAGCTCACTGGCTTTGTTGATGTGTTCGGAGATCTTGCTGACGATCCGCTTCTGGTTGGCATAATGGGATTCATCCAGACCCGCATCCTGCAGGCCACGGATATTACTGATGAGCGTATTCAGGTAACGGATGGCAGGTGGCAGGATGTAACCGGTAGCCAGCTCACCCATGATACGGCTTTCGATCTGCACTTTCTTGATGTATTTCTCCAGCTCGATCTCGTGACGTGCCTCCAGTTCTGAATGGGTATAAATCCCGTTTTCCTCAAACAGCTGTTTTGCCTTATCGGTGATCATTGCATCGAGTGCAAGCGGTGTTGTCTTCAGGTTTGGCAACCCGCGTTTCTCCGCTTCCTTCTCCCAGGCAGCACTGTAGCCATCACCTTCAAACAATACCTTCTCACTGCTTACTATATACTCGCGGATCACATGCATCAGCGCGATTTCTTTCTTCTCACCCTTTTCAATCAGCCCGTCCACTTCTTTTTTGAATTTGCGCAGCGTATCCGCCATAATGGTGTTGAGCACCGTCATCGGGTTGGCACAGTTGGCGGTAGATCCCACAGCACGGAACTCAAACTTGTTGCCGGTGAAAGCAAAAGGTGACGTCCTGTTGCGGTCGGTATTGTCCCAGAGCAGTTCAGGAATGCTTTTGTGGATATCGATCTTCAGCATGCTCTCATCCTGTTCGTCGAATTTCGCACCTACCCGTTCCTTGACATCTGCCAGCACCTTGCTGAGGTATTGCCCGATAAAAACCGAGATGATGGCAGGAGGGGCTTCGTTGGCACCCAGGCGGTAGTCATTCGGAGCCGATGCAATCGACGAACGCATCAGGTCGGCATGGTCATGCACTGCCTTGATCGTATTTACGAAAAAGGTGAGGAACATGAGGTTTGTTTTTGGTGTCTTGCCTGGCTGCAGCAGGTTCACCCCGGTATCCGTGGCCATACTCCAGTTGTTGTGCTTGCCACTGCCATTGATGCCGGCGAATGGTTTTTCATGCAGCAGTACACGGAGTTTGTGTCTCGATGCCACACGGGCCATCACGTCCATCAGCAGGGTATTGTGGTCAACGGCCAGGTTGATCTCCTCATAGATCGGCGCGCACTCAAATTGTGCGGGGGCCACTTCATTATGACGCGTACGCAGGGGAATCCCGAGGCGGTATGATTCTTCCTCGAAGTCGCGCATAAAAGTGTAAATCCTTTCCGGGATGGAGCCGAAGTAATGGTCCTCCAGCTGCTGGTTCTTGGCTGAATTGTGCCCGTACACCGTACGGCCGCACATCAGCAGGTCCGGACGTGCGTTGAACAATGCTTCATCCACCACGAAATATTCCTGTTCCCAACCCAGGGTGGCGCTCACCTTGGATACATTTTTATCAAAATAATTGCACACATCCACAGCGGCTTTGTTCAATGCCTCCACCGCCTTGAGCAACGGAGCCTTGTAGTCCAGTGATTCACCGGTATAGGATACAAAAATCGTAGGTATGCACAGGGTCTTGCCCGCACCGATATCCATGATAAAGGGTGGGGAAGAAGGATCCCAGGCAGTATAACCTCGTGCCTCAAAAGTTGCACGTAAACCTCCGCTGGGGAAAGAGGATGCGTCGGGCTCCTGCTGGATCAGCGCATCACCCTCAAACTCCTCGATCGGTGTGCCGTCACTTTTGAGGGTGAAAAAGGAATCGTGCTTTTCAGCAGTGGTACCGGTGAGCGGCTGGAACCAGTGTGTGTAGTGTGTTACACCCTTGGACTCGGCCCAGGCCCGGATGCCGTTGGCGATCTGGTTGGCCACTGCACGCTGGATCTTCTGTCCCGCGCGGATCGAAGAGGTCAGGCTTTTAAATGCCTCATCACTCAGCACCTGCCGTGCCTTTTTAAGGTCGAATACGTTCTCCGCAAAAATAGCGGTGATCTTGCTGGCGCCGGTTACCGGTTCCACCGGTTCCTTCCCAAGATTGTTGAGGGCGTTAAATCGTAAAGACATCTGGTCGTTATTTAGGTAATGGTTGATTGGACAAGGGCTGCTAAAATAACGAAAAATCCCGGCCAGCTGGCCGGGATTCCTGTATCGTTAAGCGATGGAATTAAACCTTCGCTGATTTAACGGTTTTGATGATACGTGCTGCCACTTTGTAAGGATCTGCAGCTGAGTTCGGACGACGGTCTTCGAGATAGCCCTTCCAGCCTTTTGCCGGAACGATCACCGGGATCCGGATGGATGCCCCACGGTCAGATACACCATAGCTGAAATCATGGATGCTCGCGGTTTCGTGCTTACCGGTAAGACGCAGGTGGTTATCGGCACCATACACTTCGATATGCTCTTTCACCACCGGACGGAATGCTTCACATACCGCATCGAAGGTAGCCTTGCTGCCCGCTGTACGCAGGATGCCATTGGAGAAGTTGGCATGCATACCGCTGCCATTCCAGTCAAGCGTACCAAGTGGTTTCGGATGCCAGTTGATTGAAACACCATATTTTTCACCAATGCGCTCAAGCAGGTAACGCGCGATCCAGATCTGGTCGCCAGCTTCCTTTGCACCTTTGGAGAAAATCTGGAACTCCCACTGACCCGCGGCAACTTCAGCATTGATACCTTCCACATTGAGACCGGCTTCCAGGCAAACGTCCAGGTGCTCTTCCACGATGTGACGGCCATATGCATTGTTGGCACCTACTGAACAGTAGTACGGACCCTGCGGACCGGGATAACCGCCGGAAGGGAAACCAAGGGGTTTATTTGTTTCAGGACTCCACAGGAAATACTCCTGCTCGAAGCCAAACCAGAAATCGTTGTCATCATCCTCGATGGTGGCGCGGCCATTCGACACGTGCGGGGTGCCGTCGGCATTCAGCACTTCTGCCATTACCAGCCATCCGTCCTTGCGCTGGGGGTCGGCGCAGATGAACACCGGTTTCAGCAAACAGTCGGATGAACCGCCTGGTGCCTGCTCAGTTGAGGATCCGTCAAAACTCCACATCGGGCAGTCTTCAAGTTTTCCGCTGAAATCCTTCTCAATCTTTGTTTTACTCCGCAGACTCTGGGTGGGTTTGTATCCGTCAAGCCAGACATACTCAAGCTTTGCTGCCATAACCGTGAATGAATTTAAAAAAGTGATTAAAAAAAATTATACCGCAATTTTAAGACTTTCGCCTGATATTGTAATCGGTGTTTACGTAAAAAACAAAAAAACGGGCGTTAGTGTTAATAAACCTGTGGATTATTTAGAAATTATTTACATTTTAACTTATTCTAATATATCAGGGCCCGGGAGCGGTTTTTCCGTGGTACCAGGACCATTGCATCGGCGCCCATTCAGGAAAAAATAGCTCAGAGGATATCGAGTTGTGAGTCAATCACGGCTGATTCGCAGATAAAGGTGGGCACGATGCCGGATGAGGTGATCCGGGTCTGGGCATCTTCGGCCAGGATATTTCCGGTAAGCACCAGCGCGGTATCCAGGCCGAATTTATTGCCCCCGAGGATATCGGTGTGCAGGGTATCGCCAACCATCAGGATATCTTTTTTCTGGAGGTCGGGGATCCGCTGTTTCGCCAGTTCCCAGGCAAACATAAAAATCTGGGAATCGGGTTTGCCAAAGCGGTAGAATTTTTTGCCAGTGATTTTTTCCAGCATCCACGAGAGCCCGCCGATGGCGATGCCCACATCGTGTTTTGAAATGGGATAAGCGCCATCGGGATTGGCAACGATGGCCGGGATCGAGCGCCAGCGCATCAGGTTGACGGCCTTATTGAGACCATCATTCCAGTCGAACCCCTCATCATCGAGCAATACGAGGGCCGTTACCTTTTCAATATTCGAATCATCAATATCCTGCACGGGCATAATCTCCACGCCGGGCTGTTTGATATAATGTGCGGAGCTGGCAGTCCCGAGATAAGCCACGATACCGCTTTTTACTTTCAGCTCGATAAACTCCCGGGCAAGCATACCCGAAGAAATAAAACGGTCTGCCCGGATATTATGCAGCCCGTAGGCCTGGTAACGTTCCACCAGTTTCTCCGGACTGCGGCTTGCATCATTGGTAATGATGAAATAATCCTTCTGCACAGACTCCAGCCATGCGAACGTGTTTTTGATCCCGGGTATCAGTCCGTTGTAATTCCGGATCACCCCATAGGCATCAAAAAATATAACCTTGTAGTTATTGAGCAATGACCTGAAGTCTTTCATATCAGTCCAGTTTGAGCAGTGTAATAATCCTGTTCGCATCAAATACCCTGTCGAGTGATGGCAGGTAAATTTCCATCGCCTCGACCCGCAGTTTTTTTGCGTATTGTTCGTTGAAAAAATAGTTGCCGTCCTTCACTACATAGTTCAGGATAAAAAACCGGTATGCCTCTTTCATAAACCGTACCTCATCTGCTGTCAGCGGATTGACTTTGTGGTATTCCCGGAGGAATAACATAAAACGGTCTTCCATCAGCGTGTCCGGCAGATAACTGAATACGGTTTTATCGCCTTCATCCCGCACCACACGGCTGAAGAAATAGAGGTCCATGACCCGGTAGCTCATGCGGAACCAGTCATAATCCCAGCGGCTGAACAGTTCATTTTTATTCCCTACGGAAAAATTGCCCGTGTTCCAGTCGATGAAGACCGGTATCAGGTCGAAGTTCCGCACGTTACATTTGTTTCGGTTGCTGATAAATTTTTCGCAATGGCTCCGGAGCAATGCCACCTGTTCGGGTCCGCCGAATTTTTTTTCATTCCCTTCCAGCTGTTCGAGCAGGATATTGATATCGGTACGCAGGGTCTTTTTACTTTTCGGCAGCACATTGCGGATCCGGCTGCAGGCCTTGTGGAATTTCGCCACCTGTTTTGCCAGTGCCTTGATGGCCGGTTCATCCAGTCTTGCAGGGAGGCTGTTCATCACCCGGCTGGGGTTATAAAAAACCACCCATGCATCGTTCCTCCCTTTTTTGTAGCGATAGGTATAGACGCGGTTGTTTTTGAGCAGGCTCTTGGCCAGGAGGTTTTCAAACGGGTAAAGCAGGTTATTCCCCACTGTCTGGATCAGCCGGTGGTCTTCCTTGAAGTGTTCATATTTCCCGAAGGAAGAAATTTTGGCAATGATGTATTCATCTTCGGTGAAGCGGATGCGGAACACGCGGTTGGTCGACACGGATGCGCTGATGTCCTCGATGGCGCTGAGTTTCCGTGAGGGATCATAACCATTCCAGGCCGCTTCAATGATAGCTGGGTAGTTCATTTTTTATTTTTTATGGCAGGCATTCGTCGGGTCATCTTGTTCCGGGAATCAGCCCGCCGGCAATCCGCGCGATCCTGTTCCAGTCAGTCCTCGCCAGCAGTGGTGTGAGCACCAGTGGCATTATAATACTCCGGTACCGGACTATTGCCCCCAGGTTGTTGACGGAAAACCCGATGGCAAGGAGCAGTGATACCGAAAAGAAAAAGAAAAAGAACACTGTGGCGCGTGAACCACCGCCGGCCGGCAGCCGGAACACCTGCGAAGTTACCACCATCAGCAACAGCAATCCGATTTCAACAGCCGCAGCGAGGGTCAGCAGGTGACTGATATCGGAAGGGTAGGGCCGCGTGACGGACAGGGCCAGTGCCTGCGGGGTGTGGCGAAGGAATGCGGTAAAGCCCGGATCCATGGCTGCGCGTGGCACACTCGACTGCCCGGTGAGTGCATTAAATGCCGATTGACGCTCCACTACCGCCAGCGGGAAATCGAAGTGCGGACTGATATATTTCGCGGTGAAAAAAATCAGGATCACGGCCAGGTACACCAGGCTGTAAATCCGTAAGACCCGCCCCGGGTAACGGTTGGCGAGGAACCATGCCAGCAACGCGGGCAGGATCAGCATCAGTACAAAATTCCGCAGCACCAGCAATAACAGCAGGCCTGATATAAAAAAAACCAGCTGTTGTCCCCGGTTCTGTTTATTCACTGAAGCCGAGTAGGCCGCATAAATGATCAGGCTGATCGCCAGGAAAATCAATCCTTCCTTGCCCAGTCCGCTGCCCCAGTAAAAAAAGGAAGGGATAAAAAAAATGCCCAGCGTCACGGTGATGCGCCGGCCCGGGAAAAGTTCGTCCATGACCCGGAACAGCGCCACCGGTCCGAGAAAAACAGCGAATGAATAAAAGATCACATTCACATAGTAATACCCGCCGGTGAAAATATCAAAGATGGAAATGAACTTGATAAAGATGTTTGACTTCAGGTCATTCCAGTAGGAATTCTCCGGGCTGAAAAACCCAAGCAGGCCCCGTTCGTAGGGATTGTGGAAAATGTTGGTAAAATATTCGTGTGGATTTTCCTGCAGGATCCTGAATTCTTCCAGCGACTGGTAATGGTAGTTCCAGGTGTCCGACATCTGCGCCAGCTGGCCGTAATAAATACCTATCCAGCCATAGAATAACCCTGCAATCACCTTGAGCAGGAAGAGGATAACCAATTGTGGTTTGCTGAGCCCGGAGGCAAGGAAAAACTTCGTCCTGGTAACGAGCCATGCAAAAAATCCCAGGTAGACGACAAACAGCAGGTACTCCAAACGGGTTGTTTTTAGCCTTGCAAAATAGCTATTTATATCTGATTTCCTTAGTTTTGCGGTTCTTCGTCAACCTCATCACATTTTCATGGAAATAACAGTCAAGACAGCGCAGCAGCTCCGCCTCACCGCAGAGGAATTTGAACTCATCAAACAGAAAATGGGCCGCACGCCCAACTTTAATGAGCTCTGTGCCTTCAGCGCCATGTGGAGTGAACACTGCAGTTACAAGAACTCCATCCGCTGGCTGAAGACCCTTCCCCGCGAAGGCGGACGCATGCTGGTGAAGGCAGGCGAGGAGAATGCAGGACTGATGGATATCGGCGGTGGTCTCGGTGTGGTATTCAAGATCGAATCACATAACCACCCTTCGGCGATCGAGCCATTCCAGGGCGCAGCTACCGGTGTTGGCGGGATCCACAGGGATATTTTCACCATGGGTGCAAGACCTATTGCTTCACTCAACTCCCTGCGTTTCGGTAAACTTGATTCGGATAAAACACAACACCTGCTCTCCGGTGTGGTACATGGCATCGGCCACTATGGCAACTGTTTTGGCGTACCAACCGTGGGTGGTGAAATCTATTTTGACCAGTGTTACCATACCAACCCGCTCGTGAATGCCATGAGTGTGGGAATCGTGAAAGCGGGTAAAACCGTTTCTGCCACCGCCCTTGGCGAAGGTAACCCTGTCATGTTCGTGGGTAGTGCCACCGGCAAGGATGGTATTGGTGGTGCATCTTTTGCATCCGCCGACATCACTGCCGAAAGTGCACAGGATCTCCCGGCGGTACAGGTGGGTGATCCCTTCCAGGAAAAAAAATTACTGGAAGCCTGTCTCGAAGTAATCGAAACCGGCGCCGTAGTGGGTATGCAGGATATGGGTGCTGCAGGTATTATCTGCTCCACCGCCGAAATGAGTGCAAAGGGACAGGTGGGTATGCGCATCGATCTCGATAAGGTTCCCGCGCGGCAGCAGAACATGAAGGCCTGGGAACTGCTGCTCAGTGAAAGCCAGGAACGCATGCTGCTGGTTGCCGAAAAAGGCCGTGAGGCAGAAGTAACCGCGGTGTTTGCCAAATGGGACCTCCCCTGCTCTGTAATCGGTGAGGTAACCACCGATGGCCAGCTGAACTTTTTCATGAACGGTACGCTGGAAGCATCATTGCCGGCAGAGGAACTCGTACTCGGTGGCGGTGCCCCGCAGTACGAACGGGAATACCGTGAGCCGGCGTATTTCGCCGAGATCAAAAAATTTGACCTGTCTTCGGTTCCGGTTACGGATAACTTCAAAGCCGCTGCTGAAAAACTCATCACCCTTCCCTCCATTGCATCCAAACGCTGGATCTATAACCAGTACGACAGCATGGTGGGTACCGTCAATACCGCTACCAATGCGCCGTCCGATGCACCGGTAGTACTGGTGAAGGGTACAGGCAAGGGACTTGCAGTGACCACTGACTGCAACAGCCGTTATGTCTATGCCGATCCGTATAAAGGAGCCATGATCGCGGTCAGTGAAGCTGCGCGTAATATCGTGTGCAGTGGTGCCGAGCCGCTCGGGGTAACCAACTGCCTCAACTTCGGTAACCCGTATGATCCCGAAGTATATTTCCAGTTTGTCCAGGCCATCAAAGGCATGGGTGAAGCCTGTGTGAAATTCAATACACCGGTTACGGGTGGGAACGTCAGTTTCTACAACCAGAACCCTGACGGCCCGGTTTACCCCACGCCAACGATCGGGATGGTGGGTCTGCTGGAGGATGTGCAGTCAAAAATGACACTCGATTATAAAAAGGAAGGGGACCTGGTTTACCTGCTTGGTCCGGCATCGGCCGATCTCAACTGTTCGGAATACCTGCACAATGTACTCGGTGTAAAATACTCACCTGCCCCTGCATTCGATCTCGAAGAGGAATTCAGGCTGCAGCAGGTGCTGGCAAAACTCATCGCTGACAAACTGGTGGTATCCGCACATGATACCAGCGAAGGCGGGTTGTTTGTAACCCTTTGTGAGAGTGGCTTCAGTCGCGACCTTGGATTCTCCGTGATCAGCAACAGCAGCGTGCGCAAGGATGCATGGCTGTTTGGTGAGTCCCAGAGCAGGGTGGTGGTGACGGTCTCCCTGGAGAATGCGGAAGCTTTTGAAAAAGCGGCGGGTGCACTGAACGTTGAAAAACTTGGTGTGGTAACCACCGGTGAACTCGTGATCGACGGCGAATACTGGGGTGCCATTGATGCATGGAAAGAACTGTATGATACCGCAATTGAAAAACACCTCAGCCGCGAGCTGGCTGACCAGGCACTGGTTGCACTGTAATTACAAAAATAAGCGGGAGCCGGTTGGCTCCCTTTTTTATATCCTGCCACGCGCAGGGCAAAGCTGTTTATATGGGAAAAAAAATCGCGATCATCGGTGGGGGCAATCTGGGTGCGGCCATTGCAGAAGGACTGGTAGATACCGGTTTCAGTGAAGCTTCGGATATCACCGTCACCAAAAGGAATATCAGCACATTGAAAGGCCTGCAGCAGAAAGGGGTGATTACCGGTACCGACAACAGCGAAGCAGTACGGGGCGCCGATGTGGTGGTCCTGGCAGTGAAACCCTTCCAGGTGGCCGAGGTACTGGCCGGTATAAAAAATGAAGTGATCCAGGGAAAACTGCTGATCTCGGTAGTTACCGGTGTGCTGATCAGTGAAATGGATGGCATCCTGCAGTCGCCCATTCCCCTGTTCCGCGCGATGCCCAATACCGCAATTGCCATCGGCGAGAGCATGACCTGTATCTGCTCCCGGAATGCATCGGCGGAAGATGTATCGTTTGTGAATGATCTCTTCAGCCGGCTCGGGAAAGTGGTGACCATTGATGAAAAACTGATGGAAGCTGCCACTATCCTGGCTGCATGTGGCACTGCCTATGCACTCCGGTATATCCGCGCCAATATCCAGGGTGGGATCGAGATCGGTTTTGATGCGGCTACCGCTTCCCTGATTGCTGCACAAACGGTGAAAGGCGCGGCTGACCTGCTTCTCCGGAAAGGGACACACCCCGAACAGGAGATCGATAAAGTGACCACACCAAAGGGCTGTACTATTGCCGGGCTCAATGAAATGGAACACCAGGGCTTCAGTTCCTCGCTGATCCGGGGGGTAGTGACGAGTTACCGGAAAATTGCACGCGACTGATAAGCATTTCCCCGTAAAGTGCTGGTACTATTTGTCATGCGACTGCGATACCAGTTCATTAGTCCACTCTTTTTCCCCAATGTACCGGCTTACATTTTTTGCCGTCTTGAAATTTACTTAGCTTTGCATGACCTCCCGGATTTCCCCAATCGTTCCGATGGTCACATGGGCAGGCTGAATCCCTTATTTTATTGATTTTAATTCACGTGGACTGACTCCGGTAGGCCGGACAGGGCAGCCTTTTATTTTTTGAAATTCGACCATTATGGCTAAATACATTTTCGTTACCGGCGGTGTTACATCTTCCCTTGGAAAAGGTATCATCGCGGCTTCCCTTGCAAAACTTTTACAGGCACGCGGCCTGCGGGTGACTATCCAGAAATTTGATCCCTATATCAACGTGGATCCCGGAACCCTCAACCCTTATGAGCACGGGGAGTGTTTTGTAACCGAGGACGGTGCGGAAACGGATCTTGACCTCGGACACTACGAACGTTACCTCAATATTTTTACGTCGCAGGCCAATAACGTGACTACCGGAAGGATCTACCAGACGGTGATCAACAAGGAACGCGAAGGTGCCTACCTCGGCAAAACGGTACAGGTGGTGCCGCATATCACTGATGAAATCAAACGCCGCATGCTTGAACTCGGGCAGGACTCAAAATATGATGTGGTTATTACCGAAATCGGTGGCACCGTTGGTGATATCGAAAGCCTTCCTTTTGTGGAGGCAGTCCGCCAGTTGCAGTGGGAGCTTCCGGAAGAAGATACGGTTGTCATCCACCTTACACTGATCCCGTATCTCAAAGCCGCAAAAGAACTCAAGACAAAACCTACCCAGCACAGCGTACGTATGCTGAGCCAGGAAGGTGTGCACCCGGATATCATCGTATGCCGTACCGAGCGCTCGCTCACTCCCGAACTGCGCCGCAAAATCGCGCTGTTCTGTAATGTTAAACCCGAAGCGGTGATCGAAGCGGCCGATGCAGCCAGCATTTACGAAGTGCCGCTGCTGATGCAACGGGAGAAGCTGGACCTGATCTGCCTCCGCAAGATGGAGATCACCAATTACGGCGAACCGGAAATGCTGAAGTGGAAAGAATTCCTGGATAAACTGAAATACCCAAAAAGCAAGGTAACCATCGGCCTGATCGGCAAGTACCTTGAATTGCAGGATGCCTATAAATCTATTCTCGAGTCATTTGTACACGCTGGTGCGGTCAACGAATGCCAGGTGCAGATCGTGAATGTACACAGCGAATACATTACCGATATAAATGTGGGTGAAAAACTGGCAGGGCTCGACGGCCTGCTGGTCGCGCCCGGATTTGGTATGCGTGGGGTGGAAGGAAAGATTACCGCTGTACGGTATGCGCGCGAGAAAGGCCTGCCGTTTTTCGGGATCTGTCTCGGTATGCAGATGGCCGTGATTGAATATGCCCGCAACGTACTCGGTCTGACCGGCGCCCATTCCACCGAAATGGATCCACAGACCGCTGAACCGGTAATCGACCTCATGGATGACCAGAAACAGGTCACCGCCAAAGGTGGGACGATGCGTCTGGGTGCCTATCCCTGTGATATCCGCGAAGACTCGCTCGCTTTCTCCATCTATGGTAAAAAACAGGTGAGCGAGCGGCACCGCCACCGCTGGGAATTCAACAACCGTTACCTCGAACAATTTGAGAATTCCGGTATGAAGGCCAGTGGAAAAAACCCGGCTACCGGTCTTGTGGAAATTGTCGAACTGACTGGTCACCCGTTCTTCATCGGCGTACAATACCATCCGGAACTGAAAAGTACCGTGGAGAGCCCACAGCCGATTTTCGTTCATTTTATCAAAGCCGCCAAAGAGCGCGCAGAAGCGGGAAGCCCCGTGAAATCAGCCGCATTACAGTCAACTATCTGATTGACAGCGTGAACGATGGTTTCGATGCCTGTCACCGGGACAGGCCCTGTATTCCTGCGCGTTACCGGACCTGCGAATCCGCCGGCTGGCTGCGAAACAGCACCGTTCGCCGAAAAACCAGCGGCTGCAAGGCTTTTAGACACGGCTTTAATGGGCTGAACACCTATCTTTGCGGTCCTTAAAATTTCCACTTACATGAAGTTTGATCGTCCCACGATACTCGGTTTTGTTATCCTTGCGGCCTTGTTTTTTGGCTACTTCTTCTACAATAACAGAGAACAGAAAGCCTACCTGAAAGAAAAGGAACGGATCGACTCCATTGCAGCTGCCAGCAGGCCAAAAGCCGATACCCTTGTGGCAAAACAGGATTCCATCAGGGCCGACTCCAGCAACCGCATCAGTCGCTCGGGTTATTTCCAGTCGGCCATCGGAGGCAGCGAACAGATCGTTTACCTCGAGAATGAACTTTTCCGCGTGGCATTCACTACAAAAGGTGGCCAGCCGAAATGGGTTGAACTGAAGAAATTCAAGAATATGGACAGCGGCTTTGTCCGCCTTGCCGGCACCACACACGACCAGCTCGGGTATACGGTAAGCACCGGTGCGAACAAGACCGCCGAGTCCTCCGAATTCTTTTTCTCTGATGTTGATACCAGTGTGAATCCGGATGGTACCAGGACCATCGCGATGACCCTGGCCACGGGCGACTCCGCGGCACCTGCGTCAATCACCCACCGGTACACCATCCGTCCCGGCCAGTACATGCTCGATTTCAATATCGAAATGGAAGGGGCCACCCAGCTGCTGAGCCAGGGTGTGCTGAACCTCAACTGGAACTACACCGCTTCGCAGCAGGAATCGGATATTGATTTCGAAAAACAGAACACACAGGTCGGTTATGTGGCCGACGGAGATTTTGACTACCATACCATCGCCCGTTCCAGTGATATAACCTTTGACAAACCGGTGAAGTGGATCGGTGTCCGCCAGCGGTTTTTCAACAGTTTCCTGATTGCCGATGCACAATTTGAATCCGGTAAAATGAACTGGGTGATTCCCCCGGATGAAAAGAAAATTGTAACCGAGGCCACTGCAAACATGAAACTGAAAGTCACCGGTTCTGCATCACAGAAAATCGGATTCAAATTGTTTTATGGTCCCGCTGATTTCAATACGTTGAAACAATACGACCAGAAGCTGGATAAACTGATCAACCTCGGCCAGGGGATGTACTCGTTTGTACGTCCGCTTAACCGTTATGTAGTACTTCCGGTCTGGGATTTTATTAAATCATTTATCGGCAACTTCGGATGGGTCATCGCGTTCCTGACGCTATTTATCCGTCTGGTCATTTCGCCGCTGTCCTACAAGAGTTACCTGAGCGGGGCAAAAATGAAAGCACTCCGTCCGGAGATCGCGGCATTGAAGGCACGGCTTGGTGACGACCAGCAGGCAATGAGCATGGAGCAGATGAAACTGTTCCGTGAAGCAGGTGTAAACCCGCTTGGGGGCTGTATCCCGGCCCTGCTGCAGATCCCGATCTTCTTTGCACTGTACAGTTTCTTCAGCTCGAGTGTGGACCTTCGTGGCGCGGATTTCCTGTGGGCAAAAGACCTTTCGGCCTTTGACAGCTTTATCACATTCGGCGTGAACGTACCGTTGCTTGGCGGGCACCTGAGCCTGTTTACCATTACTGCGGTACTGACCAGCCTGCTGATCTCGATCTACAGTATGAGCATGTCACCCGACCAGAGCAACCCGGTGATGAAGTATATGCCGTATATCTTCCCCATCTTCCTGTTGTTTATCTTCAATAAGCTCCCATCGGCACTGACCTGGTATTATACGGTGTCCAACGTGGTCACACTGATCCTGCAGTTCGTGATCCAGAACTATATCATTGACCATAATAAAATCCTGACAAAAATCGAAGAGAACCGCAAAAAGCCGAAGACAAAGAGCAAGTGGCAGGAGCGGATGGAGCAGATGCAGGACCAGCAGAAGAAAATGAAAGAAATGCAGCAGAAAGGCAAAAAATAAATGCTTTTTAGTTAATTTGACCGATACAGATCCGGGTGTGACATTACAGGCACCCGGATTTTTTTTAACAGGAAACAGGCGCAACGCCCGGGGGTATCCTCCCGTCTGAATGATGAATAACTGACAAACATGAAAAAGTTCCTTTCCGTTCTCTTTGCTGTAAACGGGCTGCTGGCAGCCACAACGGCCGGTGCGCAGAAGAAACTGACCGAAGCGACCATTACCTATGATATCGTCGTGAACACCAATAACCCCAATCCGCAGGCAGCGGACCTGTTTGACGGTGCCGTGAGCATCATCTACCTGAAAGGCAATGCCAGCCGTTCGGAAATGCGCAGCACCCTGGGTACCCAGTCCACTATCGTTGACGGGAAAACCGGGAATGTAACAATCCTGAAAGATTACGGGGAACAGAAGTACATGATCAGCATGACGCCGGATAACTGGAAAGCGTCCAACAAAAAATACGAAGGGATCCAGTTCCGGTACGAGGAAGATTATAAAACCATTTCCGGATACAATTGCCAGAAAGCGATCGGCACGCTGGCAGATGGCAGCAGCTTTACGGTTTATTTCACCAGGGACCTGGTGCCCGTCAACAAGGACTTCCAGTACCTCAACAAAAACCTTCCGGGTCTTGCCATGCAGTACGAAGCCACTATCGGGAAAAACAAGGTGACCTACACTGTGTCCACCGTTAATTTCAACCCGGTGCCCGCAGCAAAATTTGACCTGCCGAAATCAGGCTATCGCGTCATGACATATGACGAGAGCAAAGGCGCAAACTGATGAAAGGGAAATTGATCAGAGACTGATATTCACCGTAGCACCTTTCACCTGGTTCTGTGAACCGAGGTTAATCGATACTTTTTTCCTGACAGGGAGCACGAATGTGTTACGGCCCTGCTGGAAAGTAACCACCGTATTCAGGTTGATGTACTGGCTGGTGGTGAAATTGGTGATGACCTGGTTGCCACGGAACTTGTATCCGGAGCTGAGGGAAAATGAACCAGGAGTTACGGAGACAGGATTGGAAAGAAGTTTCTTACGCGGTTTCTCCCGGCCAAGGTTCGCACTGCTGAATGCTGCAAATGAACCCACTGCAATTGCTACCATCCCGAACGACATGGCCATTTTACGCAGGGCAGAGGTTGATATGTAAGGAAACTGTTTCAATCTGGAGCAAAATAACATTAAAAAAATGATAAAATCAAGCCGTCTGTCACAAACTTTAATATTGTATTAACGCATTAAAGGGCGGGATGTTACAGGGAAAGCAAGATTTTTTATCCGAATTTTGCACAGTTGGGGAAAACAATCAGTACCTGAATATGCCTCTTTGCTCTAACTTGTTGATAGTAACCGGGAACGACGCCGGTATGCTTGCCTCGCCTCTGGATTTCATTTTTGGACCTTAAACCCCCACATTGCATGAAAGACAATTCTTACCAGGAGGACCGGGAACAGATGAAAGAACTTCTCCGCCAGTATGAAGACCTCCGTACCGGCAGGAAACACAGCTTTATCGATGAAGAATCCTTTGAACGTATAATCAGCTATTTCGAAGAAAGGGACGAAGCACCCAAAGCGCTCGAAGCCGCCAACTGTGCAATCGAACAATACCCTTTTTCATCCGGCCTGCTCATCAGCAAGGCAGATACGCTGATTGCTAACCGCCGGTATGCGGAAGCACTCGAAGTGCTGGACCAGGCAGCCCTGTTTGACAGTAATGACATCAATCTTTATATACTTCGGACGGATGCTTTCCTGGCCCTCGACCGGCAGGAGGAAGCCGTGGAGATCCTCAGCGAAGCACTCGACCGGTTTGAAGGGGAGGAGAAGGTGGAACTGCTTTTTGAGCTGGCCGATGTATACGATGACTACGAGGAATTTGACAAGGTGTTTGATTGCCTGAAGATGATCCTTGAACAGGAGCCTACCAACGAGGAGGCGTTGTACAAAATCTGTTTCTGGACCGACTTCACCGGCCGTAACGAGGAGAGCATCCGCCTGCACATGAAAGTGATTGATGACTTTCCGTACAGTGAACTTGCCTGGTTCAACCTTGCCGCAGCATACCAGGGCCTGAAACTCTACGAAAAGGCCATTGATGCCTACCAATATGCCATCGTGATTGAGGAGAAGTTTGATTATGCCTACCGGAATATGGGCGATGCTTATATCCGGCTCCGCAAATACCGGGAGGCAATCGAAGCCCTCGAAAAAGTTACGGAGTTGTCCAAACCCGAAGTGGTGATCTATGAAGCCATGGGCCATTGCTACGATCGCCTTAAAAACTTTGCGCAGGCACGGTTCTATTACCGCAAGGCCTCGCATCTCAACCAGGAGGACAGTAAACTCCTGTATAAAATCGCCTGCACCTACTACAACGAAAACAACTACACCGCAGCGGTAAAACAACTCGACAATGCCCTTAAAATGCAACGCCTGCAGCCGGAATACAACCTGCTGATGGGCGAATGCAAAATGGAGCAGGGGTACACCAGGGAAGCCATCCAGTATTTCAGCCAGGTGGTCCGCTCACGTCCGCGCAACAAAGGCGGATGGGAAGCGCTGATCCGCTGCCTGATCCAGCAGGATCTTGCCCAGGATGCCCTCGAACAGTGTCATGCCGCTCTCCGCGCAACCGGCCAGAAACCCGTGTTCCTTTATTATCTCGCTGCAGCTTTGCTGAAGGCAGGGATGGCGAAGGAAGGCGTGCTTCAGCTGGAAGCCGCACTGACAGCGGCTCCGCGGATGCTGAAAAAGTTTGTTGAACTGGATTCGTCCTGGCTCAGCAACCGCCAGGTGGTGGAAGTGATCGCCCGTTTTAAAAAGAAAGGATCCTGACCTGCTGACAGCATGATTCTTTCGTTTTTTCAGAACTTAATCTTTGTTATTTTTGCCCGCCGATAAAACAAGGGGACTGCTTCCATTGTTTATTGGCAGGCAGGAATACTGTCAGCTCTGATAACTTAACCAACCAGCATGAATTTCAATTTATCCCAGATGCCCGACCGTTTCGCCAGGCCCCGTACTTCGGGAATTACCATGGTCATGGACAAGGGGCTTAGCATCAATGAAGCAAAAAACTTCCTCAGCGTATCCTATCCGCATATTGATATTATCAAACTGGGATTCGGTACATCGTATGTCACCCCTGACCTGCGCGAGAAAATTGAATTATATAAATCATATGACCTGCCGATCTACTTCGGTGGTACTTTGTTTGAAGCCTTCCTTATCCGCAACCAGTTTGAAGACTACATAGCAGTATGCCGTGATTACGGGATCGACTACATTGAGGTGAGTGACGGTTCGATCACCATCCCGCATGCCGAGAAATGCGGATACATTGAAAAACTGACCAAACATGCCACCGTGCTCAGCGAAGTAGGAAGTAAGGACGCAGCACATATCATACCTCCGTATAAATGGATCGAACTCATGAGCGCTGAACTGAGTGCCGGTGCCACCTATGTGATCGCCGAAGCGCGTGAAGCGGGTAATGTGGGAATCTATCGCGGATCAGGTGAAGTACGTGAGGGTTTGGTACAGGAGATCCTGACACAGATCCCTGCGGAAAAAATCCTGTGGGAAGCACCGCAAAAAGCTCAACAGCTTTACTTCATCGAACTCATCGGATGTAATGTCAATCTCGGTAATATCGCACCCTCCGAAGTCATTGCACTGGAAGCAATGAGGGTGGGACTGCGTGGGGATACCTTTGATCTCTTCCTTGATAAAAAGCCCGCCTGATGCAGCTGTACGGACTGATCGGTAATCCACTCACGCATTCTTTTTCGAAAAAATATTTTACGGAAAAGTTCAGCAGGGAAGGGGTTACGGACAGCCGTTATGAGCTGTTCCCGATCCCCTCGATCGGTGAACTGCCGGCGTTGGTCAGTAATAACCCTTCACTTGCAGGGTTCAATGTCACCATTCCCTACAAACAGGAAGTACTTGCCTTTGTGGACGAACAGGATGAAGTGGTCCGTGCAATCGGTGCGGCCAACTGCATCCGCATTGTCAATGGCCGCCTGGTTGCCTATAATACCGACGTCATCGGTTTCGAACAGTCACTCCTCGACAAATGGGGCAACCACCACCGGCGTGCACTGGTGCTCGGCACCGGCGGTGCCAGCAAGGCAGTCATATGGGTGCTGAACAAACTGGGGATCGATGTGCAGCTGGTGTCACGTAACCCGTCTGACGGCAGCATCAGTTACGACTCCATCACCCCGGCATTGCTTGGCGGGCATACACTTGTGGTCAACAGCACGCCCCTGGGTACCTGGCCGGATGTGGATGCCGCACCGGCACTGCCCTATGATGCGGTGACACCGGATCATTATTTTTTCGACCTGGTGTATAACCCTCCGCTGACAACCTTTCTCCGGCTGGCACAGGCCAATGGGGCGGTAGTCAGAAACGGATATGACATGCTTGAAATACAGGCGGAGGCAAGCTGGCGGATCTGGAACAGCGTGCCCTAACGAAGTTGTTTTGCCGCTTCCGGGAATGCCGTGATCTTTTTGGCGGCGTAGTCAAAACAGACCATCCCGGTCCTGGCAGAAGCAATCAGCCT
This sequence comes from Chitinophagaceae bacterium, assembly GCA_004173355.1. Lineage (GTDB taxonomy): Bacteria > Bacteroidota > Bacteroidia > Chitinophagales > Chitinophagaceae > JBEVJC01. Next base: position 26,195 of record SEAD01000029.1, read on the forward strand.
TCGTTTACCATCTGTTTCCTTTTCCATCCGGTAATAAATATCAAACGACACTTTTGACAGGTTGGCGATGGTGACCGAGATGATTACGGTGTCACCGTAAAACAATTCCGACCGGAATTCCACCCCTGCGTCGGCCATGATGAGTGCCACTCCTGCAAAAGACATTTCAGAATAACCATAACTGGCGAGGTACTGCATCCGTGCTTCGTGGATAAGACTGAGGATGGCATCATTGCCGACATGGCCCCCGTAATTGATATCGGTAATGCGGACGGGAATACTGACAGAAAAGTGAAAGATTGCGGGAAGTTCAATCCTGGTCCTGGACATAGATAATTTTGAACCTTAAAAATAGAAAGAACAGATTATAAACCGGTACCTGTATTCAATGAATTTACCATGTCCAGTACATCGAGTACATTACCCTGGCCCACCGGGGAGGTGGCTAGCTCCTGCTGGAGACGGCGGATCTGGCTGCGGCACTGGTTATCCGGTTCCTGTCCGGTCACGCAGCAGACAAGCGGACCCAGTTTTTTTGACATGCGGATAAAGTCACCATCCGGCGTCATCAGTGTGACATAACGTTCGGCCATATCGACCGCAGGGCTTTCGTATGCGTACAGGGGGTTCTGGTACTGCGAGGCCGCAAGCTCTTCCGCTGCAGCACGGATGCGCTGCGGATTGAATGCAACCTGTACCATCCTGTTGCGGGATTCGGTATTCCTGGGTTGCGCCTCCTGCTGCGAGGCTGCAATACCGGCACCAGCAACTTCACCGCCGGATGCCGACGGTACGGGAAGGTTGTTGCTGCTGTCCCTTGTGGCGATAACCGGTGCAGGGATAACTGCGGGGGGTATTTGCGGCGTTACCTGCTCACTGACCGGCTGTTTTTCACCGGTATCCGTGAGTGCAAAAAATGCGGTAGTGGCTACAGCGGCAAGGAGCACTGCCGCGGCGGCATATTTCAGGAACAGCGGAACCACCAGTGACCTGCGTCCAGGGGCTTCCTGCAGCGGGATCACCTGCGCTTCATTGTCAAGCGCTGCACTGATCCGGTCCCATACCGCTGGTGGCGGTGGCTGTCCGGAGTTATATAATTTTTCGGGGAAAGCATATTGCTGACCGGCATCCAGCGCAGCTGAAAGCTTCTCCCAGCTCTCGGCCGGGGGCTTCACCTCGTGGTCATATAATCGTTGCCGGAAACTGCTCATGACTTTATCCTCTTCGGTTCTTTTGCTTCAATAAATTTTTTCACCATTTCCTGGAGGATCACCTTGGCACGCGACAACTGTGATTTGCTGGTGCCTTCGCTGATCCCCATGATCTCACCGATCTCCTTGTGCGTGTATCCTTCCACCACATACATGTTGAACACTGTCCGATAGCCGGGTGATAATTGCCTTACGAGTTCAAGTATGTCCCTTTCCGCAAGATCATCCAGCACGGAGAGGTAGTTGCCTTCCAGTGTGCTTTCTTCTTTTTCAGTAACGGGCTGGAGGTATTTTTTGCGCCGGAAATGTTCAATAGCGGTGTTGACAAATATGCGCCGGACCCATCCTTCGAAGGATCCTTCGCTGCGGAAACTGCCCAGTTTTTTATAAACCTTGATAAAACCCTCCTGGAGGATATCTTCCGCTTCTTCGGCATTGCCCGCATATCGCAAACAAACTCCATACATCCTTGGTGAGAACCTGCGGTACAGTTCTTCCTGCATACGCCGGTTGCCATCAATGCACCCACTGATTAAGTCGCCTTCGGACGTATTTTGGTTGCCTGCTGTGCTCAAATTCCCGGTTTTGGTTGAAGATTGTTCAAAAATGCGACCAGTTTCGCCGTTGCTTTTGCGCGATGGCTGTACCGGTCCTTTTCGCTGAGCGTCATTTCCCCGAAACTCCTGTCGGATCCTTCAGGTATAAAAACCGGATCGTACCCGAAACCGCCTTCTCCCTGACGGGATCCGGCAATCCGTCCTTCGCATACCCCTTCAAAGAGATGTTCGTTGCCGTCGATGATCAGGGAGATCACCGTACGAAAGCGTGCACGCCGGTTGCTGATGCCATGGAGATTATCCAGCAGCAGGTCCATATTGTCGTCTGAAGACCGGCCATCGCCCGCATACCGGGCACTGCGCACACCGGGTTCACCATCCAGCGCATCTGTTTCGAGACCGCTGTCTTCGCTGAAGCAACTGGTACCCGTAAGGTTGTAAATGGTTGTCGACTTTTCCGTAGCGTTGTCTTCCAGCGTGGCATGTGGCTCAGGTATATCCTGGAAAATACCGGCTTCTTTCAGCGTCAGCAATTCAAAGCGGTCGCCGATCGCATAGCGGATTTCTTTTACCTTATGATCGTTGTTCGTGGCGAAAATCAGTTTCATCCGAGAGGTTTATCCGGTGCCTTGTTTACCCGACAAGATAACCAGAAATGTATTATAAATTAAACATGCGCTTCAGGCTGGTCCACAGCTGGCCTTTCAGTTCCTTGTCCTCCATCATGGCGCCAAGCGGCGGCGCACTGAGGAAAGCAGTTCCTGCAAAGGTCTGCACCTGGAATACGGGAAACGACATCGGTAGACCGAATGCAGCGGGATCCCTGCCGAATAGCAGTACCTGGGTACTGCCAAACTGCCGGAGGTAGGCGGCAGATTTCTCGCCGGGGTAGTGGGCACTGTTGACAATGGCCACATCATCCAGCCCGAATTTGCAGGCAGTGAGCATACGGGTCAGGAAATTCAGTTCCTCGTCAGGAAGGTAGGCAGTGCCGGCATAGTCAACCACCACGAGTACCCGCTTTTTATTATTGCCAAGGAATTTCCATTGTGTGGCCGCAGCAACTGGCGCTTCCGCGGGCCCTGGGCCGGTCGCCGGAAGCGATTCCCCTGGGCTTCCCGCCGGAATCATTTCCCCGGTGACAGGTGCAGGAGCTGTTTCCTCTGGCGGCGCTGCATTCAGTGCGGAGGCCGACGCTTCACCCGTATCCACCAGCGACCGGGGATAAAGATCTGCCAGCAAGGCTCCGGTGAGGCGGATATCGTTCAATCCCATTTAACCAATTTTACAAATGAGTATTTGCGTTTTTTCGTTTCTTTGCGCTGGCAAAAATATACCATTATGACAGAGGCACCCGATATTTCCGTGGAGAAAACGACATCGAGTAAACTGGCTTCCACCAACCTGAAGGATATCCCGTTTGGTTCGGCATTTACTGATCATATGCTCGAAGCCGATTACGAAGACGGTGAATGGAAAAATGTGGGTATCCGTCCCTACCAGGCCCTGCAGCTGGATCCGTCACTGGCGGCGCTGCATTATGGCCAGGCGATCTTTGAAGGTATCAAGGCGTACCGCACCACTGACGGGGAAGCCATTTTCCGCCCTTACGATAATTTCCGGCGCTTCAACCAGTCCGCGGCGAGGATGAATATGCCCGCCGTACCCGAGGAAATCTTTATAGCGGGTATGCGGCAGCTGATTGCCATTGACCGCAACTGGATCCCGGATGGGGAAGACCATTCCCTTTATATCCGTCCGGTGATGTTTGCCACTGATGAAGTGCTTGGTGTGCGGCCGTCCAATAAATACAAGTTCCTGATCATTCTGAGTCCCACAGGACCCTATTATGTAAACCCCATGCGTATTGCAGTGGAGGAAACCTATACCCGTGCCGCACCGGGAGGAGCCGGTTTTTCCAAAAACGCCGGTAACTATGGTGGCAGTATGCTCGCGGCTACCCGGGCAAAGCAGGAGGGTTTTGACCAGGTACTCTGGACCGATGCTTTCGAGCACCGTTGGTTGCAGGAAGTAGGGATGATGAATGTATTTTTTATTATTGACGGCGTGGCCATCACCCCGTCACTCGAAGAGGGAACCATCCTGGAAGGTGTGACCCGTGACAGTGTGATCCGCGGGCTGGGGGAGATGGGGGTCCGCACCGAGGAACGACGGATCAGTATCGATGAAGTGGTGGAGGCGCATGCCGCCGGCAGGATTTCAGAGGTCTTTGGCACCGGTACAGCGGCCGTGATCGCGCCAATCCGCGAACTGTATTACAAAGGCCGCTCGATGGAGTTCGATCCCTCCGGATACACCGTTTCCGCCGCTGTCAAGCAATGGCTGAATGAAATCCGTTCAGGGGAGAGAGAGGATAGGTTTAATTGGATGGTTAAAGTGTAATGGCCTGAAGTTTAGTTTTTTAGTCAATAAATTGTCCGGAAAGACAGGGACTAAGCCTTGTATTACGGGTTTTTCCACGGGACGTGGGTAAATAAGGAGAGAAATAAAAGCGGGGATTTTTTGGTATTTAACCATTACCCTGTTACCTTTGCCGTCCCAAAAATAATGAGTTCAGAATGCCTACTATTCAACAATTAGTCAGAAAAGGAAGAGAAATTATCAGGGCCAAGAGTAAATCCAGGGCTTTGGATCAGTGTCCCCAACGCCGTGGCGTTTGTACACGTGTGTACACTACCACTCCAAAGAAACCAAACTCTGCGCTCCGTAAAGTTGCCAAAGTCCGCCTGACCAATAAGGTTGAGGTTATCGCGTACATTCCGGGTGAAGGTCACAACCTCCAGGAACACTCGATCGTTCTGATCCGTGGTGGAAGGGTAAAAGATCTGCCAGGTGTTCGTTACCACATTGTCCGGGGTTCCCTGGATACTGCCGGTGTGAAAGACCGTAAGCAGAGCCGTTCTAAATACGGTACCAAAAAAGAGAAAGCCAAAAAATAATCCCTGGTCCTAAACGGCCGGTAAAATTTCAATAACAGCAGCCAGCTAAACTGGCCATTCAAACAATAAGCGATGCGGAAAGCACAAGCAAAAAAACTCCCCTTAGCACCAGATCCCCGGTTTAACGATAAACTGGTTACCCGTTTTGTGAACAACATCATGTGGGAAGGTAAAAAGAGCGGAGCCTATAACATTTTTTACGACGCCCTGGACAAGGTGGCCAAACAAACCAGCGAAGATGGTTACGAAGTATGGAAGCGTGCCCTGTCCAATGTTACACCTGCCGTAGAGGTTCGTAGCCGTCGTATCGGTGGTGCCACTTTCCAGATCCCTGCCGAGGTTCGCCAGGACAGGAAAGTTTCCCTCAGCATCAAATGGCTGATCCGCTACAGCCGTGAGCGCAATGGTCGCAGCATGGCTGATAAGCTGGCTGGTGAGATCGTTGCAGCAAGCAAAGGTGAAGGTGCCGCTTTCAAGAAGAAAGAAGATACCCACCGTATGGCTGAAGCCAACAAGGCGTTTGCACACTTCCGTGTTTAAAAGTTTCAACTCATTTATATTGGAGACCACCTGTTTTTACAGGTGGTTTTTTTATGCGCGGGACGGGTCCGGGTTGTCCTGCAATCGGGCTCTGCAATGTGGCTCTGCCATCCGGTTCTGCAATCCGGCTGCCGTTTCCCTGTATCTTGGGAGGGGGTTGCTGCCGTCAATAAACTGACACAAAAAAGTCCCGCCTTGAAAAGGCAGGACTGGTTATCTGGAATGCACAGGTTGTGCAGGTAATCAGAGTTCCGGCTTCTCATCAGCCGCGGTGTCGGTCTCATTTACCACCGTTTCTGATGGTAACGGTTCCTCTACTGTGTCAACCGCTACTGCGGGTGCTGTAGGAAGCTGTACTGGTTTAGCCGCTTTTTTCTTTGCTGCTTTTTTCTTAGGAGCCACTTTCTTTGGAGCTGCTTTCGGAGCTGCCTTAGGTGCTGCCTTTTTCGGTGCTGCTTTTTTTGGAGCCGATTTTTTAGGGGCTGCTTTTTTCACTGCTTTTTTTGGTGCAGTTTTTTTAGCGGCTTTCTTCGCTGCTTTCTTTACCACTTTTTTCGCGGCCTTCTTCGGTGCAGCTTTTTTGACCCCTTTTTTCGCCGTTTTCTTTTTGGCTACAACTTTTTTAGGAGCAGCTTTCTTCGCTGATTTCGTCTTCACAACGGATTTCTTGGCTACTTTTTTCGCAGCTTTTTTGGGTGCTGGTTTTGCTTTCTTCTTGGAAGGCATACGACAAAGTTTTGGAGTTAATGATTGAATTGATTGATTTGAAACTGTACTGAAGTTACAAGGAATACTTATCCTTACACCACTTCATTGTAAATCTTTTCAACGTTTTAATCACAGTGTGACGTCGCACAATGCAAAGGAGCCATCCTGATGGATGGCTCCTGAACTGAAAAATGTATGTCAGCGGATGATCAGCTGCAATTGCCTTCCGGTCCGCAAGCCTCGCCTGCACTGCCTTCCAGCAGTTCAGGCTGTTTGTTTTCCGACTTCCATTCGCCCCATGACTTTTCCAGCGCGCCACGGAATGTATCTGCGCCCTGCGCACCGGATACAGCATAGCGGTCATTGAATACGAAGTAGGGAACGCCCCTCACACCGATCTGTCCGGCTTCATATATATCCTGTTGTACGTTATCGGAATAGGCATCACCTGCGAGTACGGCTGCTGTGGCCTCCCGGTCGAGACCCGCTTCCAGAGCCAGCTCCAGCAATGTACCGTGGTCAGCAATATTACCGCCGGCGGTGAAATAGGAGCGGAAGAGCAGCTCTTCCAGCTGGTCACCCAGTCCATTGGTTTTTGCAAACTGCAGGAGGCGGTGGGCATCAAATGAGTTCGCCACAACTGCTTTGTCGAGATCATAGTGCAGGCCTTCGGCAGCAGCCATTCCGGTAACCCGGTCATTCATCTGGCGTGCTTCCTCCGGCGACCAGCCTTTCACTTCCGACAGGTACTGGTTGATGCTTTTTCCCGGTTCGGTTTTCATACCAGGGTTCAGCTGGAAACTTTTCCATTCCACTTCAATATCCTTCCGGCCTTCAAACTCCGCAAGACCACTTTCAAAGCGACGCTTACCGATATAGCAGAAGGGGCACATGACGTCCGACCAGATCTCGACTTTCATAAATATATTTTGCCACTATAACAGCCCGCTGCGGGAATTGGTTCAAAATTGCTACTTTACACGCGACCAGCTGAACTATGACACGATTTATCTCCCGGTTATCCATTCCTTTACGCCTCAGTTTAGCCTATTGTTTCTTCAGCTGCTGCTGGATCATTTTCAGTGGGGCCCTCGCGGAAACAATGGCAGGCGGCGATCCCCACCGGCTTACTGTTATCGAAAACTCCAAGGGAATCTTCTTTGTGGCGGTATCCACCCTGTTCCTGTTTTTCCTGAGCCGGAACCTCAACCGTAAACAACTCCGGGCAAGTGAGCAGTACCGGCTCGTGGCCGAACGTGACGAAGCAGTGTCGATGGCCACGGCGGATGGCATTTACCAGTTCGTCCACGCAACGGATACTATCACCATCAACAACAACATGAAGGAAATGCTGGGACTGGAAACCAACACGATCAACGGATCGAGGAAGTTCTGGGAACAGAGCATCCACCCGGATGACCGTGACCATGTGCTGGCTTATTTTGACAAGGCACGCAGGAGCGGGATCCGTTTCGCCAGGGCGGAGTACCGGGGGCGCACCAGCAGCGGGGACTACATCCATGTGCTGCATAGTATCTACCTGCTGGGTGACGCTGATCCGGCGGGATCAGACGTGATCGGTTATGTACAGGACCTCTCGCAGCTCCGGAAGCTGCAGCAGCTTTACCATGAACGGGAGATCCAGCAACGCAATGAGATCGCACGTTCAATTGTAAAAGCCGAGGAAAACGAACGGAACCGCTGGGCAGAAGAACTGCATGATAATATTTCGCAATTACTTAGTGTGGCCAACCTCTATGCAGCCAGCCTCACCAATCCAAAGACCGATATCGCTGTCACCGTGACGCGGGTGCGGGAAATGATCGAACTCTCCATCCAGGAAATCCGCCGGCTATCCGCCAACCTCAAACCCCCGAGTTTCGAGGATACGGGTCTCTATAATGTCATCAGCGCGCTTACCCAGGACATCAGCCGGGTAAAGGATATCCGGTTTGATATCATCCAGGAAAGCGGTACCTCGGAAGTAATGACAGAGGAACAACAGCTGATGGTCTACCGCATTGTGCAGGAAAGCCTCAATAACATTATCAAATACGCCAATGCCACCGAGGTTGTCATTGCCATCAGTGTATTCGGAAAAGATGCCGGCCTGCGCATTACTGACAATGGGGATGGGGCGGATCTTGCAACTTTCCGGGAAGGCACGGGGCTGCGCAACATCCGGACGCGGCTTGAATTATTTGGTGGGCAGCTCGACCTGCGTTCAGCGCCCGGAGAGGGTTTTGAAATGAACGCCGGTTTCCGTTTGTGAAGCTTGTATTAAACGGCAGGATGGCATTCCCCATGGTATACTTTTTGCCTTCCCTCCATCAAACGAATCAGGATGACAAAAAACCAGAAAATCATCGCCGGTGTCGGGGCACTGGTACTCACCGGGATCATCATTTTCTCCTTCCGCCGGAGGCAATCAAAAAAGAGGCAGCAACAGGTTTCCGATGAAGGTTACGAAACAGCACATGACGTGCTTTACCCTAGCAAAAGAATGGGTTACAAAACGCACTATGGCCCGGTACTGCCATCGTGAATCCACCCTGTATTTTAATCCGGAAGAAAAAGTAGTCCTGCTCAGGAAATCATTTCCTGGGCAAGGATTTCATCCAGCCTGATCGCGGTATGGCTTTCATTGTATATACATTTCCCGTTTCGGATCAGCAATACCTGAGGCGACTCATGCACCACCCCGAAATCTTCCGCAACCTGGTTGGACAACGACCTGTTATTAATCAGGTCCAGGTAGTGGAACTCAATCCCAGCAGGATCATTTTCCCGGTCCAGGCGTCCTTTTACCATGGAACTGATTGAACAACGGACAGAATGTTTGAAAATGACCTGAGGTACCTCAACTGAGCGGGCCTTCAGTGATTCAAGCTGGTCTTTCGTATGGAGGTTATTCCAGTTCATACTAATGGTTTTGTGTTATAACAATGCATCGGGCGGATTGTTCCCCAGCCGGCAGGGCCAGCCCGCAACCCACCCGGGCAATTCTGGCACTTGCCTTGCGAAACTATGCTGCCTTACGGTTTGAGCTTTTAACAATGGCAGTCCGGAAAATACAATCGGCCCTTTCCTGGGATTTACTGACGCTGCCTCCGAATGATCGAGATGAACAGAAAAAAAATTTACGTAGCCGACGACGACGCTAACATCCTTGAGTTAATGCAGCTGATCCTTGAGTCAAGGGGTTATGAAGTCATAACCTCTGCGGATGGCCGGTCACTTAGCCGCCTGCCCGACCCCCCGGATATGGTATTCCTGGACATTGGTATGTCCGGAACCGACGGCGGTGAGATCTGCTACCACTATAAACAGCAGCATGTCGACGAAGGCCGGCCGGTTGTTCTCGTCTCAGCCAACACGAATCTCCGGGAAATCGGGGAACGCTGTGGCGCCGATGCAGTACTCGCGAAACCATTTGATATAAAATCTGTGGTGGAACTTGCACGCCGGTTTACAGAAAAGGGGAAAAACTGACCTTTTTCTCAGGGTATTCCCCGATATTTCACCGGACTTCCGCTTATTTTGTCTGTTCCTCCGAGTCATTTGCCGAGCACCTGCGTATTCATGTCAGCCATCAACGGTCCTGGTTAACTGTCAGCTGCCCCTCAACCCCTCCATCACCTTTATAACCCGTCAATGCGGAGGCCGCAATTTTCAGCATGGTTAGCAGCTTCCCGTTCTTTGTATCCCAGTAATGGCCTTCCTGTGGCGTTATACGGATGAGACTGATGGCGGGGTCATCTTCACCCTGCTCAAACCACGCCTTTGCCATCGGATTCCAGAGCTCGTGGATCTTGGCCCGGTCAGTAACAATTGAAGCCGATCCGGTCAACGACAGGTAATGGTTCTTCCCACTGTCGAGATATTGCAGGTAGACAGTATCATCCTGTTTGACCTGCTGGTTCTTTTCACTGTCGCGATGACTCATAAACCAGATTTCACCCGCATCGTCTACCTGCATCGTGCCCATTGGGCGGGAAATCAACCCACCATTCGTCACAGTGCAAAAAAGGCAAACCTGGTCTTCGGCGAGTTCGCGGATTTTACTGATTGCTTCCGTACCCGAGAGGTTATTTAAATCGCCCATAGTTTTTTCAGGCAATGGTTCACAAATTATACCATGGCGGAGAGCATTACCGGCCCCATCTGTACGAATTGAAGGAAAAGCCCGCCAGGTCAATGATCCGGTCCACCACTGTGCCAACGAGCTCATTGATATCCTTTGGCAGGCTGTAGAAAGAAGGCGTCGCAGGGCAGATGATTCCCCCTGCAAGTGTTACCGTTTCCATATTCCGGATATGGACGAGGTTATACGGGGTTTCGCGGGCCACACAGATCAGCTTGCGCCGTTCCTTGAGAATCACATCTGCAGCGCGTGTGGTGAGGTCATTGGAAATACCCCCGGCAATCCGCCCGAGCGTGCCCATTGAGCAGGGTACAATCACCATGGTATCGTAGTTTCCCGAGCCGGATGCAAACGGTGCGTTAAAATCGTTGGGGGCATACACACGCACCGGGCTCTCGGGCAGGGGATGGCCGGGCAATTCTGTTGCCCACACCATGCGGGCATTGGTGCTCATCACAACAGACAGCTCGGACCACTGGTCCCCGATCGAAAGTAGTTTCTCGATCAGCTGTTGTGCATATACCGATCCGCTCGCACCCGAAATTGCAATAACCACTTTCCTTCCCGATGATTTTTCTGCCATGTAAAAAAATTCAGACCGTAAAAATACCGCAATTGTGTCCAATTAACAGAATTAAGAAGATAGGGGTGTACTTACGCTTATTTTCCTAAGGATCAATAGTTAAACATTCACATTTATTGTTCAGACATTGATGCGGATCAATAAATACTTTAAGGGCTTTCAATCATGAGTAAAAAAAGATGACAAAAGTTTTTGTATTAAATCATTAATACCGATATTGCCCCTGAATTTTCATAGGATAAGGTTTAATGGTTAATGGTTTTTGATTAGGGCCCTCCCGGATTACTTCGGGAGGTTCTTTTTTTTATAGACCGTCCCTGAAAAACAGTCCATAAAAAAAGGTATCATCCATCGGATGATACCTCACTCCCGACCAGGCCGGTTTTATTTTACAACTCCCTTTACTGTCGTCTCATTACCAAGGTTGGTGATAATCCAGTTGACCATTCTGGACCAGAGGTGGTAACTCGTATTATCTGCAGTACCGCTGATGCCATGGTTCTTGTTGGGATAGTATGCACTTTCGAAATCGATATTGTTCCTGACCAGTGCACTGACCATCTGTGTACTGTTCTGGAAATGCACATTATCATCTGCGGTGCCATGGATGAGCAGGAATTTCCCTTTCACCAGTTGCGTAAAATTGAGTGGTGAGTTCTGGTCGTACCCATCGGGGTTTTCCTGCGGGGTGCGCATGTACCGTTCGGTATAGATATTATCATAAAAACGCCAGTTGGTTACCGGTGCCACAGCCACCGCCGCACTGAATACCGCATTGCCTTTGGTGATGGCAAGGGAACTCATAAACCCTCCGTAGCTCCATCCGTAGTGACCGATTTTTTTCGCATCCACCCAAGGCTGGGAGGCCATATATTTTGCGCCGTCGATCTGGTCTTCAATCTCGAGTTTACCGAGCTGCAGGTAGGTTTTTTTCTTGAACTCCTCGCCACGGAAACCGGTACCCGTATTGTCGAGACTGACAATCACGAATCCCTTCTGTGAGAGCAGCTGCTGCCACATGGTGACTGCTCCGTAGCGGTTCGTCACCTGCTGTGAACCCGGCCCCCCGTAATTGCAGAACAGTACCGGGTACCTGACAGACGGATTAAAGCCGGCGGGCTTTAATATCCAGGCATTGAGTGTATCACCCTTGCTGTTGGGTATCCGCGCAAACTCTGCCTTTCCCAGGGCAAACTGCGCAAGTGTATTTTTCAGTTTGCTGCTTTCATTGACCACCCTTACCTGTGTGGCCACCGGTTTGGTTTTGCTGCCACCTATTTTGTAGAGCGTTACCTGCTGTGGTGTATTGATGTCGGACAGGAAATCATAAAACCGGGTATAGTCGCTGTTGAGACTGATCCTGTGCCAGCCGCTGCCATTGGTGAGGCGGGTGGTGTTTTTACCGCTGAAATCAGTGACAAAAAGATTCCTGTCCATAGGAGTGGGCCAGGCCATTGAGTAATATACTTTTTTGTTTTTCAGGTCAATCCCTTCAATCGCCGATACATCAAAGTTGCCTTTGCTGATCTGGGTTTCTGACTTGCCGTCCATACCCCTGATCCAGATATGCATAAACCCGCTCTTTTCGCTGGTAAACAGCAGTTGTTTCCCATCCTCCGTAAACAACCAGTCATCTTTTATGTCTACATAATATTTATTTTTTTCCTCGTATAACAGCGACGATGTACCGGTAGCTGCATCCGTAAGCAGGAGCCTGAGGTCATCCTGGTGGCGGTTGAGGTGGAATACCACGAGCTGCCCGTCATTGGCGGTCCATTTGATCAGCGGGATATAAATATCGCCCTGGTCATATTGCGCGGGCACGGATATAGACTTAGCCAGGTTATAGATGAAAACCTGCACAGTTGAATTGGCCTCACCGGCTTTCGGGTATTTGTAGGAATAGGTGTTGTTGTACAGGTTGTCAAACTGCGTGAACTCATATTCCCGCACCTTGCTTTCATCAAAACGGTAGAACGCAATATAATTGCCCTCCGGGCTCCACGAGTATGCTTTTGACAAACTGAATTCTTCCTCATACACCCAGTCGCTGTTACCATTAATAACCTCATTCCACTTGCCATCAGTAGTTATTGCTTTTGTAACGCCCGAAGTAATATCATACCAGTACAGGTTATTGTCTTTTACATATGCCAGTTTACTGCCGTCGGGCGAAAAGCTCGCGTGCATCAGCCTGGCAGTGTCAATCTGCCTGACCGTCTTTGCGGTCAGGTCATACAGGTAGGTGTAGGCCCTGGAAGAACGACGGTAGATGAATTCACGTCCGGCAAAAACCAGTACGTATTTATTGCCGGGGCTGAACTGGTTATCCGAAGCATCCAGTTTTTTGTTATTGAAACGGATATCCGCACTTGCCAGCAGGCTGTCGGGGGCAGGGGTGGAGAATCCCGGGACGGACTCGCCGCGGAAAGTGCCTTTTTTGTAAATGTCTTCCAGTGTGATCATCTTCTGTTGCGCAACTGCCAGCATGGGCATTGCGAACGCGATCAGGAGTAGTCTGCGCATAATAATCAGGGGTTGTCGTAAAAAAAAGAAAAAGGCCCGCACTGTATGCGGGCCTCCTGTACAATAAGATTATTTGGTCTCAGCCATATCAGGGATTGCTTCCACCCTGTATGCACCCGCATCAAGTTTCTTCTTGGTTGCGGAGAATGCCTCAAGGGTCTGTTCAATATCTTCGCTGGTGTGCACCGCCGTAGGGATCAGGCGGTAGATGATATGTCCTTTCGGGATCACCGGGTACACCACGATCGAACAGAAGATATGGTAGTTCTCGCGCAGGTCCATCACCATCGCCGTGGCTTCTTCCACACCACCTTTCATGTACACGGGTGTCACCACGGAATCGGTCTTGCCGATATCAAAACCACGTTCCTTCAGGCCATCCTGGAGTTTGCGGGCATTCGACCAGAGACGGTCTTTGAGCTGTGGCTGCGTCTTAAGCAGCTCCAGGCGTTTGAGATTACCGATTACCAGCGGCATCGGCAGGCTCTTGGCAAAAATCTGGCTGCGGATATTATAACGGACGTAGTCGATAATGTTTTTGTCACCGGCAATGAATGCACCGATGCTTGCCATTGATTTGGCAAAGGTGGAAAAATACAGGTCAATCTGGTCCTGCACTCCCTGCTCTTCACCCGCACCGGCACCGGTTTTGCCAAGCGTACCGAACCCGTGTGCGTCGTCAACGAGAAGACGGAAAGAATATTTTGATTTCAGCGCGGCGATCTCCCGGAGTTTACCCTGGTCGCCACCCATGCCAAACACCCCTTCGGTGATCACGAGGATCCCGCCAGCATTCTGTTTGTCGATCAGGGCAGTGGCACGCTGAAGTTGTTTTTCGAAATCTTCCACATCGTTGTGTTTGTATACATAACGGTGGCCCGGATGCAGGCGCAATCCGTCAATGATACAGGCATGGCTTTCGGCGTCGTACACGATCACATCATGACGGCCGCAGAGCGCATCGATCAGGCTGACCATACCCTGGTAACCAAAGTTGACGAGGATTGCATCTTCCTTCCCTTCAAATGCCGCGAGTTCTGCTTCCAGTTTCTCGTGCCAGTTGCTGTTGCCACTCATCATCCGCGCACCCATCGGCAACGCCATACCAAAGTCTTTTGCGCCCTGCGCATCGGCTTCCCGTACATCCGGATGGTTGGCCAGTCCGAGATAGTTGTTCAGGCTCCACACGATCATTTCCTGTCCGCGGAACTTCATGCGGCTGCCGATTTCCCCTTCCAGTTTCGGGAATGCAAAATAACCATGAGCCCTTTCACGATGCTGGCCGATCGGACCCGCATGCTTTAACAAACGTTCAAAAATATCTGCCATATGTAGGATTGATTAAGTTTATGTGTTTACAAAAACGGCTGTCATCAGATAACCAGCAGGGCATCACCATAACTGAAAAACCGGTACTTGTCCTTGATCGCTTTTTTATACGCTTCCATGGTCAGTTCATAACCGGCAAAAGCACAGGTCATGATCAGTAGGCTGGTCTTGGGGAGATGGAAATTTGTAACCAGGGAATCAGCGATATTGAATTCGTAAGGCGGATGGATAAACATGTTGGTCCAGCCTTCGGAAGGTTTGAGCAGTTTTTGCGCCGTGAAGGATGACTCCATCGCACGCATGGTGGTAGTCCCGATCGAGCAGATGCGATGGCCATACTCCTTCGCACGGTTCACGATCTTGCAGGCAGGATCCTCGATACGGTAATATTCCGCATCCATCTTATGTTTGCTCAGGTCTTCCACCTCGATCGGACGGAACGTGCCCAACCCGGTGTGCAGCGTCACTTCGGCAAAACGCACACCCTTGATCTCAAGACGTTTGATCAGTTCACGGCTGAAGTGCAGGCCCGCCGTGGGAGCGGCAACCGCGCCTTCATGTTTTGCATAAACAGTCTGGTAACGCTCCTTGTCTTCCTCATCCGGCTTGCGCTTGATGTATTTCGGAAGCGGGGTTTCACCCAGTTTTTCCAGCTGCTCGCGGAAACCTTCCTCACTGCCTTCCCAGAGGAACCGGATCGTACGGCCACGGCTGGTCGTGTTGTCGATCACTTCTGCCACCAGGTCTTCCTGCTCCCCGAAATATAATTTATTACCCACCCGGATCTTCCTCGCCGGATCCACGATCACGTCCCAGAGGCGGTTGGGTTTGTTCAATTCACGAAGCAGGAACACTTCGATCTTCGCACCTGTTTTTTCCTTGCGGCCATACATCCTTGCGGGAAATACCTTGGTGTTGTTTACTGCGAATACATCCTTGTCGTCGAAGTAATCCATGATATCACGGAAGTGTTTGTTCTCGATCTGTCCGGTATGGCGGTGAACCACCATCATCCGGGCATCTTCGCGTTTCTTGGCTGGAGTCTGGGCAATCAGGTTGAGCGGCAGGTCGAAACGGAACTGGGAAAGCTTCATGAGTCTATTTGGGGTTTGTTTATAATGCTCATGACGCAAACCGGTGTGAGTACCTGAGGGAGGGCGTTCCAACCCCGGTCTTACGGCACCGGGTTCGGGTCATGCATCCCCGCCACGGGCGGGAAATTAGCGGGCGAAGGTACAAAATAAAGGCGAAAAGCAGATGGGCTGGGTAAAAAAAATGAGTATTTTACCGGCATGAAGCGAACCATCTCCCTTTGCCTGCTCCTCGTACCTTTTTTAGCCTTTGCACAGCCCCGTATTAAAGATAAAAAGTATCCGAGCCTGCTCTGGGAAATCAGTGGCAACGGCCTGAAAAAGACCTCTTACCTCTTTGGCACCATGCATGTCAGCAGCAAGCTGGCCTTCCACCTGGCCGATTCTTTTTACATAGGGATCCGTAAGGCTGAAGTGGTGGCGCTGGAAACCAATCCGGAATCCTGGCAGGAAGACATGAGCAAGTACGACCTGGGCAACAGCTATGGTTACTCACCGTATGGCATGAGCCGGTAC
>SEAD01000150.1 GCA_004173355.1 Chitinophagaceae bacterium
AAACCCCTAAAATTCCTTCAAAGTATGTTATTAACAGTTTTTGAAAAATTACAACTGGCAGACGAGAAGAATCTTTTAATTCAGGGTTTGCCCTCGTCTATCGAGAAACAATTCAGCAAGCTGTCGTTCGCTAAAAACATGACCCCGCTTCTCCGGAACAGGAAAATTGATTTTGCACTGGTTTTTTCAGTGAATGAAAACCAGCTCAACGGCATCCTGAAGGATGTAATGCCTTCCCTGAAAGACGACACGAAGTTCTGGATCGCTTATCCGAAAGCGACTTCGAAAATTGTTACCGACCTGAACCGCGAAGCAAGCTGGAACAGGCTTACCTGTGAAGGATACGAAAGTATCGACCGGGTTGAACTCGACCACGTATGGAGCGCAATGCGTTTTGTGAAATGCGAGACCCTTAATGAAGGGAAAATCTCCAGGAAGCGCATGGCAGAAGCAATCGCTGACTAGGCTTCATTTTCGTTCAAACTTTTTTAAAGGGTTTGTTGTTACGGCAGCAAACCCTTTTACTTTCCCAGACTTTTTGTATGGCAACGCTGAATGTAGAGATTAAGGCACGCTGTAATACACCGGAGACCGTGCGGCGCTACCTGCTCGACGCAGGAGCCGAATTCCGGGGAACCGACCATCAGGTGGACACCTACTTCAATGTGTCACAGGGCCGCCTGAAACTGCGGGAGGGCATCATCGAAAACAATCTGATCTACTACGAGCGACCGGACCAGGAAGGGCCCAGGCAATCATCTTTCCGGCTCGTGAAAGTGCCGGATGCTATTGGACTGAAGGCAGCACTCGCAGCCTCCTGCGGCATCCTTGCAACAGTGGATAAACAACGAGGGATCTATTATATCGGGAATGTGAAATTCCATATCGATGAGGTCATGGGGCTTGGCAGCTTTATCGAGATCGAAGCATTCAATGGGGATGGCCTCCACGGAATTGATACACTCCGGCAACAATGTGATTTCTACATCCGGGAACTGGGAATCAGCCAGCACGACCTGGTGGCGGTTTCGTATAGTGACCTGTTACTGGATAAACCCATTAACTAACGGTCGTTCATGCATTTAAAGATGCATCCTGATACAATTTTCCAGCTTTTTTAACAGATTCCAGGTCCAGCTCGATTGAAAAATTTCGAAGCCGGATGTCTTATTGTTCTGGTATCGCTGATTTAACGTCTCTAACTGTGCATTCTGTTCAGCATTTACCATCCATACCAGCAATATATCAATATATCACAGGAAGCACACATTTCACACTTCAACGCTTGCATGCGGGAAATACATTGATTAACTTTGCGGCATCAAATTGAGCAAAAACGTTGTAGTACTCAACCCGGCGACCGAATTCACACTTTCTTCTGCTAACGATTCTTTAGTGTTCCGTTCTTCCCGACAGCTCAATCATATCAGTATTTAAGGATTCGTAATCATTAACCCTAAAATAAAATTTCATGAACAGTGAAGTAATGCCATCTATTGTCCGGATGGAACCAGAAGTATTAAAAAGCCTCCTTGCAGAAGTAAAGGAAACCGTAGCTACATCATTTGAGATGCAGCCAGCCCCCAAAGCCACATTTACCAGCGCGAACATGTGGAATATCAGGAAAAATGTAAAGTCTGCTTCAGCGATGCTGCGCAGGTTTAATTAATCGGATAGCTTTTTGCAAACCGGCCCTCATACGGCCGGTTTTTTTATGCCCATCCGGCATTCCATTGCCCCGGGGAGGGGAGTAATAACCCCGCGACCCGGATCCGCGCTACGGCATAAAAAAACCGCCAGGGCATTGCCTTGGCGGTCTCGTCCGGATAATCCGGTTATCCTACATAATGTCCATCGCTTTTACAAAAAAGGTTGTTACAAACGGCAGGATCAGCGTAAGCCACTCCCAGTGTGTAATGCAGGCGAACACAAAAGCCGCAGTCGAAATAAAAAACAAAATCCAGTATATTCCCTTGTACTTGTTGGTCTGCTCCATTGGTGTATTTGTTTGCGCAAAAGTAATAGAATTTTCCGACCCTTTTAAGAAAATGCACGAACCTTGCATGAATTCTTTATATATTCGTAATGTGTTCTAACGACACGTTGCCAAATTTTTTGTTTCCCGCTGAACATTGTTCCCATGAACCTTGAGTTTTACCTGCGTTTCCATACTGAATTCGGTGAATCTATTTTCCTCTCTGGTGATATACCTGAACTTGGTTCGGGAGATCCTGCAAAAGCGATTCCACTCCGTCACCTGAACAACGAATACTGGTCCCTTTCGCTGACCCTTGCGGAGAAACCGGAGGAAGATTTCCATTACAAATATTACTTCCGTAACAGGGATGGTGAACTCATAGCCGAACAGGGATTTGATCGCAAGGCGGTGAACGGAAACAAACATACTTCCCAGTTATTCCTGATCGATACCTGGAACCATGCCGGTGAATTCGAGAATGCCCTGTTCACAACGCCCTTCCGGGATGTGTTGCTGAAGGGAAGGCACTCGGGTGCGAAGTCGAAAGCCCCGAAACATTATACGCATATCTTCAGGGTCAAAGCGCCGCAACTCCATAAACACGAACGTGTCTGTATCAGTGGTGACCATCCCTCGCTCTCATCCTGGTCTGCAACAGAACCCGTATTGCTGTCGCCCGATGGTGACTGGTGGGAAGCTTATGTGGACCTGAGCAATACCCATTATGCGGTTGCATACAAATACGGTCGATGGAACCACAAGGAAAACAGGCTGGTTGAGTTTGAACAGGGAGAAAACCGGCTTTTTATCGCCGAAGCAGGCCACCACCGGATTACAGTCCTGCACGATGGTTTTGTACACATGCCCAACAACACCTGGCGCGGTGCGGGTGTATCAGTGCCGGTATTCAGCCTGCGCTCTAAAAACAGTTTTGGTATCGGTGAGTTTGCCGATCTCAAACTGCTGGTCGACTGGGCGTCCGGGGTCGGGATGAAACTCGTGCAGATCCTGCCGGTTAATGATACCACCGCCACATCCTCCTGGAGTGATTCCTATCCGTATGCTGCCATCTCGGCGTTCGCCCTGCATCCCATCTATATCCACCTCCCCAAAGTGGCAGGTAAAAAGCAGGCCGAAAAAATAAAGGCACTGAAGAAAAAACAGAAACAACTCAATGAGCTGGACGATGTGGATTACCAGGAGACACTGAAGTTCAAGATGGCCATGCTGCGTGAACTGTACAGTGAGGATGGTAAAGAGACACTCGCCCAGGACGGCTATAAAAAATTCTTCCAGGCAAACCAGCACTGGCTACGTCCCTACGCCGTGTTCTGTTACCTGCGTGATAAAAATAAAACGGCCGGCTTCAGTACCTGGCCGGCACACAGCGCATACAATGAACAGGACACCCATAAATTTTTTACCGGGTCCGGGGCAGTACAGAAGGAAGTACTGTTGCATTGTTATATACAGTTCCATCTCCACCTGCAGCTGAAAGAGGCCGCAGACTATGCGCATAAAAAAGGTGTGGTACTGAAAGGGGATATACCCATCGGTATTTACCGCGACAGTGTGGATGCGTGGGTACAACCCGGACTGTACAACATGAATGAGCAGGCAGGTGCACCACCTGATGACTTTGCCGTAAACGGGCAGAACTGGGGGTTCCCTACATACAACTGGAAAAAAATGCAGGAAGACGGTTTCTCCTGGTGGAAACAACGTTTCAGCCAGATGAGTGATTACTTCGATGCATTCCGGATTGATCATATACTCGGGTTCTTCCGGATCTGGAGTATCCCGCTGCATGCCGTACAGGGCATCATGGGGCAGTTTTCCCCCTGCATACCCGTACACTACGTGGAGTTTGCCGAGAACGGGATCTGGTTTGATGAACACCGCTTTTGTAAACCATATATCACCGACCAGGTATTGTGGGACCAGTTTGGCCAGTCGGCGGATACGGTCAGACAAAACTTCCTCACTCCGAATAGCAGCAATGGGTACGACCTGCTGCCTGAATTTGATACCCAGCGGAAAGTAGAAGCGTGGTTTGCCACAAAGGAAACCAACGAGGAAAACGCCCGCATCAATACTGGTCTCTATGAACTGATCGCAAACGTGCTGCTGTTCAAGGTACCGGGATCCGATGGCCAGGAATTCCATTTCCGCATTTCCATGGACCGCACCTCTTCATTCCTCAACCTGATCCCGCATGTACAGGAAAAACTGAAAGCACTTTACATAAACTACTTCTTCCGGAGGCAGGACCAGTTCTGGAAAAAAGAAGCAATGAAAAAATTACCCCAGCTGAAAGAAGCGACCAATATGCTTATCTGCGGGGAAGACCTTGGGATGGTACCGGATACCGTACCCGAAGTGATGAAACAACTCGGGATCCTGAGCCTTGAAATACAGCGGATGCCAAAAGATCCGAACATCGAATTTTTCAACCCGGCAAATGCCCCGTACCTGTCTGTCATCACACCCGCTACGCATGACATGAGTACGATCCGTGGCTGGTGGGAAGAGGACCGCGAAAAGACGCAGCGGTTTTTTAACCAGGAACTCGGGCAGTGGGGTGATGCCCCATACTTCTGCGAGGCATGGGTCAACCGCGCAATCATTATGCAGCATCTCTATTCGCCTGCCATGTGGAGCATCTTCCAGCTGCAGGACCTGCTGGGTATGTCGGAACACCTGCGCAGGCAGGATCCGCACCAGGAAAGGATCAATGACCCGGCCAACCCGAAACACTACTGGCGGTACCGGATGCATCTCACACTGGAAGACCTTATCCAGCAGAAAGCTTTTGCGGATGAGCTGCAGGGATACATTGAAAATGCAGGTCGCTGAGGTTCCTTATTTTTGTGTCCATCATGAAGATCAGTTACCACGCACATAACCTGGCATTCCGCCATCCGTTTACTATTTCAAAAGGCACAAAGACACACCAGCCAACACTGATCGTGGAACTGGAGTTTATGGGCGTCCACGGTTATGGTGAAGCACCTGCCATCAGTTACTACGATATTACCGTTGAGAAAATGATCGCGGACCTGGAACGCAAAAAAATGTTCATCGAGAAATTTGCATACACCGATCCCGAACGGTACTGGCATTACCTGCATCACCTGCTGCCAATGAATCCGTTCCTGGTGTGTGCGATCGATATCGCGTCCTGGGACCTGTACGGGAAACTCAAAAACAAACAACTGCACGAGCTGTGGAACGGGAATGTATCGGCCAATCCATTGACGGATTTTACCATCGGTATCGACACGCCAGAAAAGATGCTGGAGAAAATGCTGGAGAAACCCTGGCCGGTTTATAAAGTAAAAGTCGGTACGGCAGATGACCTCGCGGTTATTGAAAACCTGCGGAAACACAGCAATGCAATCCTCCGCGTGGATGCCAATGCAGGGTGGGACCTGGAAACCGCACTGCGACTCATTCCCGCGCTCAGCAAACTGGGAGTGGAGTTGGTGGAACAGCCACTGCCGAAAGACGACTGGGATAATATGAGCAAACTGTTCGTGGTATCCCAACTGCCATTGATTGCCGATGAATCCTGTGTATCGGAAAAAGATGTGATGCGCTGCCTGCACCATTTTCACGGCATCAATATCAAACTCACCAAATGCAGCGGCATCACACCCGCCCGGCGCATGATTGCCGAAGCCCGGCAACTCGGACTGAAAGTGATGGTCGGCAGCATGAATGAATCCACCGTCGGATCTGCTGCGATTGCCCACCTGCTTCCATTTATTGACTATGTGGATATGGACGGTCCGCTGCTGCAGGTGCAGGATGTGGCCACCGGGATCAGTTACGCAGACGGCCGGATCAGCTACTCGGGCAAACCAGGGCTCGGGATTGAATACACCGGACTTTTTAACCGGGAATAACGACGAACCCTTACCTTTATCGCGTAACCCTCGGCAGCAGGAGAGGAAATCCCAGAAGCACTTCCACACATCTTATTGGAAACCACCGGCCCGACACACAGGAGCATTTGCCCTGCAACATCGGCCTGGATTTTGCTTCTTGTGAAAACGTAATTCTACCATATGCTGAAAACCTTCCTGGCTACAGTCTTTATTTCCCTCTCATTTATTTCCTATTCGCAGCGTCTCCATATCGGGGTGTTCGGGGGAGCAGCGGCCTACAATGGCGACCTGACCTCCAAAATTTTCCCGAAGAAAGTTACGAATGCGGTCATCGGTGGTTCCCTGAATTATGAACTCACTGATAATATCATGCTCCGCGGACAGCTTTCTTACGCGGTTGTAGGCGGGGCCGACCGCTACAGCGACAAGGCGGACCTCCGGGCCCGGAACCTGAGTTTTGAATCAAGGATTTATGAAGGAAGCCTGGTTGGTGAATATTACCTGCTTGATCTTTACAGCCACCGGTTTACACCCTACCTTTTTGCCGGGCTGGCCATGTACCACCATAATCCGTATACCTATTCACCAAACGGCCAGCAGAAAATATACCTGCGTCCACTCAAAACAGAAGGACAGGGCCTTCCCGGTTATGCAGAGCGTGAAATTGAAAGTAATCTCCAATGGGCAATCCCCGTGGGTGGCGGTATAAAATATGCGGTGACGGATAACCTGCACATCGGACTGGAACTGGGCATCCGTAAATTATTTACCGATTACCTTGATGATGTCAGCGGCGAGTACGCAGATCCCGCAGACCTCCTGAACCGGGTGAGCCCCCAGGCAGTGGCCTATTCATACCGTGGTGATGAACTTCCCGGCGGGGATCCGGTATCTCCCGGCAAAGGCAATTTCCGTGGCAGTCCGAAATACAAGGACCTCTATTACTTTACCGGCCTGCACCTGACCTACCGGATCAATCTCGGTGGTAAAACCCGGGAACGTGAACGCCGGTTCGGCAAGGATACCCGGTTGGGTTGTCCCCCGAGTGTGAATTAAGCGGTCACGGGTATTTCCCCGCGCAGTTTGTTCCCCGTAAACTTTATTACAACTATTCCCCTGAAAGCCTTGTTGTACATTTGCATTTTAATACACCCATGGCATTCAGGAACCAGCAATCATTTATCGATCTCCTTGAAAAAGAAGGGGAGCTTCTTCGCATAAGCAGTTACGTAAACCCGCATCTGGAAATCGCCGAGATCACCGACCGCATCAGCAAGGAGCCAGGCGGTGGCAAGGCGATCCTCTTCGAAAATACCGGCTATGAATTCCCGGTACTCATGAATGCCTACGGCAGTGAACGCAGGATCTGTCTGGCGCTCGGGGTCAGCCGGCTGGATGATGTGGCAGCCGAAATTGAAGGCCTTTTCAAACTCCTGTCATCGCCGAAAGAAGGCATCCTCGACAAATTGAAACTGCTGCCGAAGCTGAGCCAGTTTGCCTCCTGGATGCCCCGGGTAAAGTCGGGCAGGGGGGAATGCCAGGAAGTGGTTATAACGGACAACCCGGACATCGGCAAATTGCCGGTTATCACATGCTGGCCAAAAGACGGCGGACCGTTTGTCACCCTTCCGGTGATCCATACCAAGGACCCGAACAACAATATCCGCAATGTGGGCATGTACCGGATGCAGGTATTTGGCCCGGCCCTCACCGGGATGCACTGGCACAAACACAAGGTCTCCGCAAAACATTTTTCGGAATACAAAAAGCTCGGCAAACGGATGCCGGTTGCCGTTGCGCTCGGTGGCGATCCGGTCTATGCCTATTCGGCCACGGCACCTTTGCCGGAAAATGTGGATGAATACATGCTTGCCGGTTTTCTCCGGAAGAAAAAAGTGGACCTGGTGAAATGTATCACACAACCTGAAATAGAAGTGCCTGCCGATGCTGACTTCATCATTGAAGGGTATGTGGATCCTTCTGATGAACTGATCTGGGAAGGACCCTTCGGTGACCATACCGGTTATTATTCACTGCCTGACTGGTACCCCCGTTTCCATATCACGGCAATCACACATCGCCGCAACCCGGTTTACCCGGCTACCATTGTCGGCATCCCTCCGCAGGAAGATGCCTGGCTCGGTAAAGCCACGGAACGTATTTTCCTGGCGCCGATCAAGATGACGATGGTCCCCGAGATCCTTGATATGGATATGCCTGTGGAAGGTGTGTTCCATAACCTGGTAATTACAAAGATCCGGAAGGAATATGCCGGACAGGCACAGAAGGTCATGAATGCAATGTGGGGTGCGGGCCAGATGATGTTCAACAAAATTCTCGTGGTAAGTGACGAAGGCAGCAGCATTACGGACTATCGCAGCCTTGCACAATACATATCCGCCAACCTTGATGTGGCCAGTGATATTTCCTTTTCGCAGGGACCGATGGACGTACTCGACCATAGCTGTTCCAAACTCGGGTTCGGGGGAAAGATGAGCATCGATGGTACACGCAAAATGGAAGAGGAAATCAGGGACAATGCCGTGACGCCATCTGACACGCCTATGCCTGGAGCTGATTTTTTCACCAGCCGTTTTCCCGAAATCAGTACTGTGAATCTTTCACTGCTGGCTGACAGGATCAGTTGTATGATCGTGTCCGTCAGGAAGCAGCGCCCGGGCCATATACGTGAACTGCACCAGGCCCTGGCGGCGTTACCGGAAATGGCCCAGGTAAAAGTGGTGCTTTTCGTGGAGCATACCGTGGATGCAGGCGACCTGACTGTTGCCTTATGGCGTTTCTGCAACAACCTCGATCCGAAAAGGGACAATATCCTCGTGCAACGGAATAATGCAGTTGCCTGTCTCGGACTGGATGGCACCATGAAGACCCGCGAATTTGACGGGTTCCAGCGCGACTGGCCAAATATCATAGTGGCCGATGACGATACAATCCGGTCAGTGGATGACAAATGGGAGGGACTTGGTATCGGCCGGTTCATCGCTTCGCCCTCACTGAAATTCAAGGACCAGATGTACGGCCAGGAGGCAGTCGCCGAAACACCGGGCCGTTAAAAAAACAACTATATTGGAATTATGAAAAAGATCAGTGCAGCATTCGTCCTCGGACTTATCTCCCTCTGTTCCTTCGCACAGAAAGCGCCGGAAAAATCACTGTTGTGGAAAGTAAGCGGGAACGGCATCTCCAAACCATCCTATCTTTTCGGAACAATACATATGCTCTGCAAGGATGATGCGGCGCTGAGCGACAGTATGAAACTGATTATACGTGAAGCCGAGGAAGTTTATTTCGAGGTGGACCTGGACAATATGATGGAGATGATGGGTATGCTGAAAGAAATGAAGATGAAGGGCGATACCACCCTGCGTGACCTGCTCTCGGCTGCTGACTATACACTGGTAAAAGAATATTTCGTGAAACATTCTGCAATGCTTCCGTTCTCGCAGCTCGAAACCTATAAGCCCATCCTTGCTGCAGCAGTGATCCAGCAGGGTTCGCTGAAATGCGGATCCACCGCGATGGAACAGGAGATCATGACGGAGGCCAAACAATACCGAAAAAAAATCAGCGGACTGGAAACGATGGGTTACCAGGCATCGGTACTGGACCAGATTCCGTACAAGGCACAGGCGGAACAGCTGCTTGGTTTTATAAAGGAAGAAACCCGCGCGAAATCAGATACTGAAGCTACTGCCACCGATACGGAATTCCGCGAAATGATGGATGCCTACCGCGAACAGGACCTTGACAAACTCGAATCACTGATCAAAAAAAGTGATATCGGGATGGACTCCTATGCCGATGTACTGCTGTATAAACGCAATTACAACTGGATCGAAAAACTGAAACAGCTGCTGCCTGCCAAACGATTGCTGGTAGCAGTAGGGGCGGGTCACCTGCCTGGGGATAAGGGAGTGATCAACCTGCTGCGTAAGGCAGGGTTTACGGTTACCCCCGTAGTCAACACCAGTACAAAAACCATCTGACCCTCCGGTCCGGGAACATAAAAAAAACCGGCCTGCCTGACGGCGGACCGGTTGTAATATTTTACACCCATGGGTGTCCTGATCAGAATTGCTCTAGACCGGAGAAGAAGAAATCCCCCTCAATTTTTGCATTTTCGTCGCTGTCACTTCCGTGCACGGCATTTTCCCCAAGGGAAGTTGCGTAGAGTTTGCGGATGGTACCTTCCGCCGCCTGTGCGGGGTTGGTAGCACCAATGAGTTCACGGAACGCCGAAACCGCGTTATCCTTTTCGAGGATTGCCGCGATGATCGGACCGCTGCTCATAAATTCAACCAGCTCGCCGTAGAACGGCCTTGCTTTATGGACGGCGTAGAATTCGCCGGCTTTTTCGGGGGAAAGTTTGGTCAGTTTCAATGCTACCACACGAAATCCTTCCTTCAGGAAACGGTCCACGATCACACCGGAATGGCCGTTTTTAAACGCGTCCGGCTTGATCATCGTAAATGTTCTGTTACTCATAATATTATTTTTTGCGGGGCAAAAATAGGGGAAAGATCACTTACCTTCGCTGCCGCCTGATGAAACCAATACAAGAAATATTTC
>SEAD01000151.1 GCA_004173355.1 Chitinophagaceae bacterium
GTTACAGTCCCTCCCCTTTTTTTTCCGGGAAATGGTATTTATAATAAATAGTAATTTACTGGTAACCCGATTATCCCAATCGGCGTCTAAGCAGGAGTATGTTAACCGGACTGAGTGATAATGATATCATTAACAGTGTATTAGCTGGCGATAGGGAAGTTTATGCCCGGATCGTGGAGCGGTACCAGTCGTATGTTTTTACGCTGGTTCTCCGGTTTACCCGCTCGCGCGAGGATGCCGAGGAGCTTTCGCAGGACATATTTGTAAAGGCGTACCGTGCCCTCGGGAGTTTTAAAGGGCAGTCGAAATTCAGTACCTGGCTGTACACTATTGTGAACACGACCTGTATCACGTTTCTCCGGAAAAAGCGGCTGGAGATGAAATCGCTGGATGATGAAAATGTGTTTGCCACGGCAGACAATATTGACAGCGGGGTCAGTGCCAACCAGGTGGAAGCAAAATCACGGACTACCATGGTGACCCAGGCTATCGCGAAACTCTCACCCGATGATGCGGAAGTGCTGACGCTGTTTTACAAGGCCGAACAATCACTCGAAGAGATTGCCCGGATCCTGGCCATCGAAACAAACACCGCAAAAGTGCGGCTGCACCGTGCGAGGACGCGGTTAAAAAATGTAATGGAAACCCATTTTGCCGAAGAGGTGCGTGACCTGCGGTAAGGGTAACAGATAAAATGTAAGAGTATGGAAAAAGAGTTTCAGCCATCGCCCGGCGATGAAGAAATGGAAATCCGTTTGTGGGAATACATCGACGGACTGGCAGGCACGGAAGAGCAGACCGTGATTGGCCAGCTGATTGTATCCCAGCGGTTGTGGAAGGAAAAATTCGAGGAGCTGAAAAGCCTCCAGGAAATGGTGTTGTCATCGGAACTGGATGAGCCATCCATGCGTTTTACAAAAAATGTAATGGAGGAAATCGGGCGTCTCCAGATCAATCCTGCGGCATCTTCCTATATCAATAAAAGGATTGTGTGGGGCATTGCCGGATTTTTCATCGCGAGTATCATTGCATTTGTGGTTTATAGCGTCGGCCTGATCGACTGGTCGGTTGGTGCCCCGGAAAATGCACCGAACCCCAGGTATTCGATCAGTTTTGACCAGCCGGATTACTCGTCCATCTTTACCAGTTCGTTTGCCTATGCATTGCTGATGGTAAACGTTATACTCGGCTTGTTCCTGCTCGATCGCTTCCTGTCCAACAAACGCAGGAAGTTCAGGGAGGAGATCTGAAACTATTTTTTCTATTAAAACGAAAAGCTGTGCCATTCAAGGCACAGCTTTTTTTTGAATAGTATCTGCAGGGAAAAATTACCAGGTCAGTTCAAAACTGCGCCCATTCTGTAGTACCAGTGTGGCGCTGTTGTTTCCATGGAAGGTGATCGTGGCACCATAGGAAAACTCACGTCCCGTACTGACCTGGCCGGTCAGTTGTGCAGTGGCTGAACCAGACAGTATCTTATGGGTCTCTTTGCTCACGGTTATATCGGCCGAGCTGAATGTAAGTGTGGAGGTAAATGACCGGCGCTGCCTGATTTTCGACTGTTGCGTGCCGATCCGCGTGTAGGTCTGGTTGAATACGAAACTGGTGGAGGATGGTTGTAACCCGTCGATAGTAAAGGCCGCAGTAGTGGCATCATCGGACGCTATCCGCGGTGCATCATAGCTGCTGGCGCCGCTGTATTGAAAAGCAAAACTGGCAGGGATCATATTGACACAGGTCAGTGAGCGGGTAATCTCAATCGAATAACTGTAACTCACTGCCGCGCCGCTGATGTGATGTCCGGTTATCAATGTGTCGCTTGTCTGCCCGCAGCTGAGAGATGTCCGCGCGGCGACCCCCGCGGCAGTAGTGGTCTGCGTGGTAAAACCCCCGCTGTTGCCCGCAAGTCCCTGGGCCATCACATCCACTACCTCTTCTTCTGAAATGGTATTGTCTGCTGACTCTCCCGCCGATTCTTTTTTACAGGAAGTAAACAGGGTGATCGCCAGGAAGGCCAGTGCTGAAAGCGATTTCACGGGGAGGACTGATTTTTTTTTCATGGCACAAATGTTTGGGTTGATAGTTTTTGATTAGTGCCCTGCGGCAACAGGTTAATAGAATGATAAAGTTGCCGGTGGTTTAACCGGGGCGTCCGGATTATTCCCGGATGACGATGGGTGCGACCGCATCGGCTAGTCCCTATCTGTCTGTAAACCCGTACCTTTGGCCCCAATCTGAAGGTTATGGATATCAAGAATAATATTTTAGAAACAATTGGTAATACCCCCCTGATCCGGCTCAACAGGATCGCGCGTGAACTTCCCTGCACCGTGCTTGCCAAAGTGGATTATTTCAATCCCGGCAATTCCATCAAGGACCGCATGGCGGTGAAAATGGTGGAAGTGGCTGAGCAGGACGGGCGGCTTAAACCCGGTGGTACCATCATTGAAGGTACCAGTGGCAATACGGGTATGGGGCTTGCACTTGCAGCCATCGTGAAAGGATACAAGTGTGTGTTTGTGACTACTGATAAACAGTCAAAGGAAAAAGCAGATATCCTGAAGGCGGTCGGTGCGGAAGTGATCGTATGTCCCACCAATGTACTTCCCGAGGATCCGAAGAGTTACTATAGTGTAGCGAAACGTCTTGCCGCGGAGGTTCCCAATTCCTGCCATATGAACCAGTATGATAACCTGGCCAACCGGCTTGCGCATTACGAATCTACCGGGCCGGAGATCTGGCGGCAGACCGATGGTAAGATTACCCATCTTGTTTGCACCGCGGGTACAGGTGGTACCATTACCGGTACGGCGATGTATCTCAAGGAAAAAAATCCGGATATAAAAATATGGGCCGTTGATGTGTACGGTTCCCTGCTGACCAAATATTATAACACAGGCGAGGTGGACATGGATGAAGTGCACCCATATATCAGTGAAGGCTTCGGGGAGGATTTTATCCCAGCCAACTATGACATGTCGGTGATCGATAATTTTGTGCAGGTAACTGATAAGGATGGTGCAGTCATGGCGCGGAAACTGGCGAAAGATGAAGGACTGTTCTGCGGCTACAGTGCCGGGAGTTGTTTACAGGGGCTGTTGCAGACAGCTGCCCAGATGAAAGGAAACGAAGCGCTCAAAAAAGACGATGTGGTGGTCTGTATTTTCCATGACCATGGCAGCAGGTATGTGGGCAAAATCTACAATGACCAGTGGATGATCGAACGGGGCTTCCTCGATGTAAAAACCTTCAAGGACGTGATTGCTTCGAGGGGTACCCAGCGGCTGATCACGGTCAACGGGGACCAGAGCGTGGCGGAGGCAGTGGAACTGATGCAGAAATTCGATATCGAACAGA
The DNA here is from genome assembly GCA_004173355.1 of Chitinophagaceae bacterium. GTDB lineage: Bacteria > Bacteroidota > Bacteroidia > Chitinophagales > Chitinophagaceae > JBEVJC01. The sequence continues at coordinate 3,358 of SEAD01000151.1, forward strand.
TCCCGGTGATGCAGGGCAGTGAGCCGGTTGGGGCCATCAGCGAGGGTGGTTTGTTCCAGAAAGTTTTCAAGAACCCCGATATAAAAAACTCCCGGATTGCCGACGTGATCGAGCCGGCGCTTCCATTGGTAGGTTTCGACACGCCGGTGGAGAAACTGAGTTCGCTGATCAACAAAGGCAATGGAGCGGTGCTGGCGAAAGATGATGCCGGCAGTTATCACATCATCACCAAATATGATGTGTTGCAGGCCCTGGGCAAATAGCAGGCAATAAGTTTAAACAGGATGAAAAAGCCCTTTAAACACCCGTTTTGAGGGCTTTTTACGTAGTAATACAGTTTTTGGCTACGTGTTTTTTCCATCGGTATAGTGAAATGTTTACGATCGGGTCAGGAAATACCGATGCACGGAAAATGGGCGTTAATGCTCTATACTGTTAATGTTCCAACAATTATTTTTGTTGCAGAAGTTGATTGATAACAATTCAATCAAAGTGTATTTAGAATCCAATCCTGTAAAAAAGACCGTCCAGTAACCTAGTTTTTAAAATCGAATCCTTTAGAAAGACCAGATTTGAAATCCAGTATCAGTCAACTTCTTTGTTTTTGCTCTTTGTCCAGATTTTTATAGAGATCCAATCCTGAACTGATCATTTCACCGGGCGCAATATGGTAAGGTGGCAGTTCCGAAAAACCAGACCCGATTTCCTGAAAAACCAACCAATCCAATCCTTTGAACGAAGCCACGACCGTCCAAGTCCAATTTCGTGAAGAACAAGAATCGAGTCACCGTGTCCAAATCCAATGAAAGAATTACAATCCGGACCCCCCTCCTGCTAAACCTGGTTTAGCAGGGGGAGCGGTGATTTCCAGGCGTCGCCTTTCACCGCCCTTCCCTAAATTGCATGTGCACACAACCCCGCACATGCCTGTTTACACCAATCCTTTACTGATCCCTCTTGCAGCAAGACCACGTGTGATATCACTGGTGCCTTCGCTGACAGAGCTGCTGTACGAGCTCCGGCCGGAAGCACAGGTGGTGGGACTGACCCGTTTCTGCGTGCACCCGTCCGAATGGTACCATTCACTGCCGAGGGTTGGTGGTACAAAAGATGTGAAGACCGGACTGGTACAGGAGCTGGCCCCGGACCTTGTGATTGCCAGTCGTGAGGAGAATGTGCAGGAGCAGGTAGAGCTGATAGCCACATTCACAAACGTGTGGCTCACGGATATCGGGACACTGGATGATACCATCCTTGTGATCCGGGAAGCCGGTTTGTTGCTGGACTGCCGCTTCCGCGCGGAAAACATCGCTGCGGAAATAGAAACCGGTTTCGATTTCCCGGCCACCGGAACTCCTGTCCCGGCAGCTTACCTGATCTGGCGGAATCCTTACATGACAGTGGGCTCCGATACCTTTATACACGACCTGATGACCCGTGCCGGTTTCAGGAATGTGTTCGGCAGCCAGCTCCGTTACCCGGTGGTGGACATTGACCTGCTGCGCGAAGCCGCACCGGAAGTATTACTGCTGTCATCGGAACCTTATCCCTTTTCGGAAAAACATGTAACTGAAATCCGCGTCCTGTTGCCCGGCGTGAAAGTACTGCTGGTGGATGGCGAGCTGTTCAGCTGGTATGGCAGCCGCCTGCTTCATTCCGCTCCCTACCTGCGTTCACTGCGGGAGCGAATGAATGATCCTTCGTAACTTGGGTTCATGGCACTTGATATCACCAATAAGGACCTGGTTGAACCGGACAAACCGTCAAGGAAAAAACCGATGTTCCCGGTCAGCGCAAATTTGCGGCACTATCTCAGGGTAAATGGCCGGGAAGTGCGGCTGCCAGTGGCTTACAAAGACCTGATGCATTACACTTTTTCGGTGCCTATCCGGGATAAAAAAGGAAAGGATACGCTCTGGGAAAAAACAATTTATGACAAGCGCGAGTGGGACTTTATCCGGGAAGGGCTCGTGAAGATTTATGCAATCCTGAAAACGGAAGGCGACTTCAGTTTTACCAGCCATCTCGATGTGGCACGGATCGACTACTGTACTTTTGGCAACTCACATCCCTTCCGCATCCGGATCGTGAATAAATACAATGATAACTACGACCACTACTATATAAAGGTGGCAGATGCATCGAGGATTTACGGGCTTGAACTGGAACATATCCTGTCACCCAACCGCATCACATTTTTCACCGACAACGACACACTGGTGGAAGAGCATATCCCTGGTATACCAGGCGACCTGTTCATCGAACAGATGATGACCGATCCGAATGTCAATAAGATCCGTCTGGCGAAGGAGTTTGTAAAATTCAATGAACGTTGTTTTGTCCGCCTGCTGGGTGATATGCGTAGTTACAATTTTGTGGTGGACATCACACCGGATATCGAAGACTACCAGTACCGCATCCGCGCGATTGATTTCGACCAGCAGTCCTATGAAGGCAGGAAAAATCTTTACCTCCCGCAATTTTTCAAGGAGAACTATCCCTTCGTACAACTGTGCCTGCAGCATCTCAACAAGGAATCGATCGACCAGTACCAGGCGGAGGAACGCACGCTCATTACCTTCCGGCTTGCCTCCTCGCGTTACCGGATCAAGGAACTGCTCGATATCATGGCCGGCGATCCCATTTCCACCAGTGCAAAGACCGCCCAGCTGAAGGAGGAACTGAACAGCTATCTCCATACAACGGTTTTTTCAAAGTCGGTCACTATGGGACAGGTGGTGAAACGGCACCTGAAACAGACCCTGCAGAAAAACCTGCTGCTGGTACAGCGGAATGTGGGAAAAACGAACGACTGATAGTGTGAAGCACTTACCGCGGGAAAGTATGTGATTGTCTTCGGCGTGTAAAGAAATAAATGGACTATATTAGCGGCTCATTTTGACCAATATCGAATATCATTTTTATCAAATCCGCATTAAATTATGAGTAAGTACAAAGCAGGCGTGCTTTTCGGTGAGGAGTTAAGGGCTCTTTACAATGATGCCAAGGAAAATAAATTCGCTATCCCGGCCGTAAACACGATCGGTACCAACACGATCAACGCTACGCTTGAAGCGGCAGCGAATGTAAAATCGCCGGTGATCGTACAGTTCTCCAATGGCGGTGCGCAGTTTATCGCCGGTAAGGGAATGCCCAACGACAAACTCCAGGCTAATATCTCCGGTGCCATCTCCGGCGCCCTGCACATCCATAATGTGGCGAAGTACTACGGTGTACCTGTCATCCTGCATACGGACCATGCTGCAAAAAAATGGCTGCCCTGGATCAGTGCACTCGTTGATGCCGGTGAAGATTACAAGAAAGAAAAAGGGCAACCCCTTTTCAGTTCACATATGCTTGACCTCAGCGAGGAATCAATTGAAGAAAACATTGGCACTTCGGTGGAATTTTTCAAACGCATGTCGCCGCTTGGAATGGGTATCGAGATTGAGCTTGGTGTGACCGGTGGTGAAGAGGATGGCGTGGACAACAGTGATGTGGAGAATTCCAAATTATACACGCAGCCGGAAGACGTGGCCTATGCATTTAAGGAGCTCGGTAAAGTGGGTGACCTGTTTACCGTAGCCGCAGCCTTTGGTAATGTGCATGGAGTGTACAAACCGGGCAATGTGGAACTCCGTCCGGAGATCCTGCACAACAGCCAGGTGTATATCCAGAAAGAACTCGGCACCAAAGAGAAGCCGGTTTACTTTGTGTTCCATGGAGGCAGTGGTTCACCGCAGGCGCAGATCCGCGAAGCAATTGGTTATGGCGCGATCAAGATGAATATCGACACTGACCTGCAGTGGGCATTCTGGGATGGGATCCTCGGGAACTATAAAAAGAGTGAAGCGTACCTGCAGGGCCAACTTGGTAATCCTGAAGGGGATGATAAACCAAACAAGAAGTTTTACGATCCGCGTGTGTGGTTACGCAAAGGGGAAGAGTCATTTATCAAAAGGCTGGAAGTGGCCTTTGATGACCTCAACTGTATCAACCGTAACGCATAAGAATTTCTATATGAGGGAAGCCCCGCTGGTTCAGGCCTGCGGGGCTTTTTTTGTACCCGGCCGCAGGAATATTTTTTCCAGCATATCGTACAACTCCGGGTGTTTGCGCTTCAGCAGTTCGGGTCGCTCGAAAAAGTATTCGGATGCCACTGCAAGGAATTCCGACTGGTTGGTGGCGCCATAGGGATTGATATCGGACTGGCCTTTCCTGATTTCGCTGATCTGGTCGTGCATCATCTTTATCCATGGCCCGGCCAGTTTATGGCTCACCAGTTCTTCCGGCACGCCATCCACATCCCCGTCGGTTTTGTCGACCAGGTGTACAAACTCATGGATCGCCGTATTGTTCTTGTCCGTTTTGTTGCGGAAGCCTTCCCGCAGGGCATGCTGGGATAGTACCATGACGTACTGCATGGGGCCGTTACCCACCATACCCAGGACAGACCTGCCGCGGCCGGCCTGCCTGAATTTCTCATCAAAGGTTTCCGGATACAGCAGCACTTCATTCAGGTTGCTGTATTCCCAGTCAGGGAAACGGAAAATGGGAATTACGGCACTTGCGCCGATCATGACACGGTCGGTTTCCTCCACATTGGTGTTGACACCCGTGATCCGGGTGGTCTGCAGGAAATGGATCACCCGCCGGCGGAACGCTGTCTGGTTGTCTGCATCCAGTTTCTGGTAAAACCGGATTTCTGTGGAAAGGATCGTGGCGATACTATCGCTGTCAGGCAAGGGTATCGGCGTCTTCGGCCTGCTGCCGGTCCGGCGCACGAGCCAGACCACTAGAAAGACAAGGATAAGTAACGCTACGGCTCCGAAAGGCATAATTGTTCAGCTGTTGAACTGCAAATGTAACCGTAGTGCGGGAATAAAGTATGGTGCGGGAGTAATGGTCTAGGCTGCGTGGAACTGCAATGGTAAACTGAGTGCGATTGTTTTTTCGCCCTGCCGCATGGCAGCTACGGCAAGAGAGCCACCGAGCCTTTCAGCGAGTGACTGGATATCCTGCAGGCCTGACGCACCGGAGTAGCTGTTGAAGCGGTTGTAGTCGCGCAGGTTGAGCAGCACCATTTCACTGCTGATACTTGCAGAGATCCGGATACAGCTGTCTTTCGCATGTATGATGGCGATGCTGAGCATGCCGTTAATTACCGTTGAAAGGACCTCTGGATCGGTGCTGACACAGAGGTCTTCGGGAATATCATTCACCACACAGCTCTGGCTCCTGTCGATTGAATGCTGTGAGGAACGTACCAGTTGCTCTACCAGGTGGTAAAGCCAGGCATTTGTGGAAGTGGTGGCAACGGCGTTTTTCATGTCGGATGGAATGAAAGGTAATGGGAATTGGATGGTATGGGCTGTAAAAGGGAGGTGTGTGGTAAAACCGGCAGGTGGGCCGGTAAACGTTTTGGTGGTTTTTCGTAAGTATCCGGATTCTTCTTACGGGAGGCAAAATGAGTTAAGCAGTTAACAGTGGTTGCCTTGAGTGAAAAAAGATACTCGGTGTCTGAAATGGATTAAAGCCGGGTTTTCAATAAAGGAGCGCCGGTTGGAAGTTCTTACCTTGGACGATTAGATCTTTTGCCCTTCCGGCGACCCTGTGATACAAAGTAACGATGCCGCGGTCCCCCGGCCAATAGAGCTATCTACTATTAGCAAGTCAGAAAAAAACCGTGTACCCTGTAGGTTTTATACTACAAACACGGGCGCAACCGGCTGGTTTGTAAGCACGGATAACTATTTTTGGGAAAACAAGGATAAATGGTTTCCTACAATCCCAAGGACTGGTTCACTTATATTTTCAGGATCCACAAGGCAGACACCTTCCGGGCGCTGGCTCCCCTCCTGCTTGGCATGGCTGCCTATTCTGGTATCGTTGCTTACCTCGAGCTCGAATACTGGAAACTTTCATCGAACAGCTATGTGAAGGGATTGCCGGTCATGCACAACCTGCTTGGTTTTGCGATTTCCATGCTGCTGGTTTTCCGGACCAATACGGCATATGACCGCTGGTGGGAAGGGCGTAAATTATGGGGCGGGCTGGTCAACAGCAGCCGCAATCTTGCACTGAAGCTGCATGCGATACTGCCGGAGAACGAATCCTATCACCGGTCATTTTTCCGCCGGATCATCCCCGGATATGCCGAAGCGCTGCACAAACACCTGCGCCGGGAAGAGACTAGGATGGAGCTGGCGGCGGACAAGGAACTCGAACATCTCTGGAAGAAAATTGATCATGAAAAACATGTGCCCAACCAGCTTGGGATACTGATTTTCCAGCACGTGCACCAGATGTACAGGGAAGGAATGATCAGCGGTGAACAGTTGCTTTTCCTGAATCCCGAACTGACGTCGTTTACCGATATCTGCGGTGCCTGCGAACGGATCAAAAACACACCCATCCCATTTTCCTACAGCGTGTTTATCAAAAAATTCATTTTTATCTATGTGATGACACTACCCTTCGGCTATGTGTTCACGCTCGGTTATTATGTGATTCCTGTTGTCACATTTATCACGTATGTACTCGCCAGCCTTGAACTTATTGCAGAGGAAATCGAGGATCCGTTTGGTGGTGATCTCAACGATATCCCGACCGAAAAACTCGCTGGCAATATCAAACGGAACATCGAAGAAATCCTGTAGATTGCCACTACCTTTCCTTTGCTTTTTTCCCCATCAACCGAAACATAATTATGCGTAAATTTTTTCTGCCACTGTCCGTGTTTTTTGTTGTGCAAACCCATGCACAGACCCTGGCACCGCTTACGGTCGGCAAGATCATGCGTGATCCCAAATGGATGGGAACCTCACCTTCCGGATTGCAGTGGAGTGCCGACGGACGTACCCTGCTCTTCAGCTGGAATCCCGATAAGGCGCCCGCTGATTCACTGTATAGTATTTCCCCATCCACCCGCAAACCGGTAAAGGTCACGGCGGAACAACGTACTCTTTTTGTACCTGCGGGTTCGGTCTCGTACAACCGCGAACGCACTGCCTATGTATTTACACGCAATGGCGATGTGTATTATGTGGACATCAA
>SEAD01000152.1 GCA_004173355.1 Chitinophagaceae bacterium
GCGGTCATTATATGCTGAAGAAGCAAGGGAATGTTTTACCTGTGTATCAAGCAGGAGGACCTTGTATTCGCCTAATTCAAAAGGGAAATATTTGTACTGTAGTGTATCACAGTTCAGCAGGATCACCATGTCTTTTTTCCCCATCACACTGGCAAACATATCCATGATGCCACATTGCATACCGACGAAATTATTCTCCGCCTTCTGGGCAAACTTCACCATCTCGATGCGATCGAGTTTCAGTCCGTAAAGTTCGTCAAGACCGAACACAATGCTCGACTCCAGCGCAGCCGAGGAGGACAGTCCCGCCCCAACCGGGATATCCCCGGTCACCGTTGCATTAAAACCACCAATCTTATAACCGGCACGCTGAAGCTCATCGGCCACACCCATTATATAATCCGGCCAGAGCAGGTCCGACCGCTCGAGGTTATTGATATCGGAAACAAACAACTGCCCGCTGTCGATCGAATGGAGATGCACCTGTGTGTCGTCCCTTTTGGAGAACCCACTGTAGATGGCCTTGTCGATAGCCGCAGGAAGTACGAAGCCGTTATTGTAATCGGTATGTTCTCCGATCAGGTTGATCCGTCCGGGTGAACGGACAATGATGGTAGGCTCCGATGCGAATTGCTTTTTAAATGCGCTGCTTACAATCTCTTTCAAAACTAAATCCTATTTTACTTTTTCGGCGACCAGCACCACGCTGCCGCGACCGGAACGGACCGCAGGGTTGAAACCGATCTTCATTAAAAAATCACCGCTGTAAGTTACAGAACTATCCACCGATGTTTTAGTTCCGGGGAATAAATTTACTTCACGAAGACGGTAATTTGCCGACGGGTCGAGACCCTTCATCCGGATGGGCAGCACAGACCCTTGCCCATAGCGGCTGTTGACGAGATAATTGAATATAACGGCCGTGCTTTGTGTGCTGTCTACATACTGCACCGAAGCCACCGCATTTTTCCAGGGATCCGATAAGCGGTACTGGTCGCCATGCCAGATCACATTTTTCAGTGAATCATACACCCGCACTGCCTGCTGGCTGAAGGCCAGTTCCTTTTCGGGGAGTTTGCCGATCACGATATCATAACCCATCTTACCCATCATGGCCACATCAATCCGGTACTTGAGGGGTTGTTTTCCCCATTCAGTCACGTGGTTGGAAGATGCCATTGCGGGGAAAAAATAAGAGTATTCCCATTGCATGTAAATCCTTTCGAGCGGATCCGTATTGTCGCTCGGCCAGTATTCGGTGAAATACTGCAGCGCGCCGTAGTCCACGCGACCGCCGCCACCGGAGCATAACATCAGCGGCAGGGTCGGATATTTCACCCGGATCCTTTGCAGGATCTTGTAGAGACCGCGCACATATTCTATATACAGGTGCGACTGGTTGGTCAGGAATGCCGACTGCGCATTATAGATTACTGCGTTACAATCCCACTTAATATAGGCCATTGCGGGATTCTTTGTCATCAGGTCATCCACCACCCCAAATACAAAATCCTGCACCTTCGGATTGGTGAGGTCAAGCACCAGCTGGTTCCGGAAATAATGTTCCTCGCGCCCAGGCTGCCGGATCACCCACTCGGGGTGTTTTTCATACAGCTCACTTTTGGGATTCACCATTTCGGGCTCGATCCAGATCCCGAATTTGACATCGTTGGCTGTTGCCTCCTTTACGAGGTACGAAATGCCATTAGGCAGTTTCTTGCGGTTTTCTTCCCAGTCGCCCAGACCCGCATTATCATCATTCCTCGGGTATTTATTGGCAAACCACCCATCATCGAGCAGGAAAAGATCCACACCCAGTTTTTTTGTATCCTTCAGCAGGCCCGCGAGTTTGCTTTCATTAAAATCAAAATAAGTGGCTTCCCAGTTGTTGAGCAGGGTCAGGCGGCTACCGTGGCCATCCACCATGCCGTAATTCCGCGCCCAGTTGTGGAAGTTGCGGCTGGCAAGGCTTTTCCCTTTTGTGGAAAATGTATAAATGAACTTTGCAGTTTCAAATTCTTCTTTTGGTTTAAGGGTGTATGCCGACTGGTAATTATTAATTCCCGCAGTCAGTCGCAGGTTATCCTGGTTATCCAGTTCGAGATCCACGCGGAAATTCCCTGTCCAGGACACCGAACCCACCAGCACCGATCCTTCGTCTTCCGTAGCAGGTTTGCCAAGTGAAACCATAAACAATGGCGGCTGGAAAAGATTTGCCCTTGTACCCAGTTTGGTGTCGAGAGTTTTGATCCCGTGGGTGATTTTTTCTTCCTCGGGCTGCATCTCACGCGCCCAGTCGCCGTGGTAATTGCGCAGCCAGAATTCATCCGATTTCAGGTAAAGGTTAGCCGACGCAAACTTGTTGAGCAGTACCGGCTTTTTTTCGGTGTGGCTGATACTGGTCCAGATCTCCATCACATCCTCGGCGATATAGGATTTGTAAAACAGTTTTACCTGGAATGGATACAGTTTATCTTTTAATACAATTGTCGTGAGGGAAATATTGCCTTCGGTATTTGCGGTGTGGCTTACATATTCCAGGTCCAGACTGGTATTGCCATCGCCATGGACTACTGCTATGGCCGGTTCAAAAAGGTTGACCGAACCCGCGGGCAGGTATGCGGAATTATTGACCAGGGTATAATCCTCGGCCTGGCGGTATACACCCTTTACCTGGCGGTAACCCGCTTCATTGCTGAGTTTCTCACCAAAATAGGAAATGGCCAGGCGTTTCTTCGCATCCACTTCCAGCACCAGCGCATTGTGTTTGCTGAGCACCGGGATCGTCTGTGCATGGGTTAAAAACGGACTTGTCACTAACAGGCAAACGACTAATTTCTTCAGGATAGACATGTGATCAGTTTTTTCGTGAGACTTAACCGGCATTAAATTCAAAAATGGTATAGCTATGGTAGGTTTCACCCGGACGAAGCACCATCGACGGGAATGACGGATGGTTTGGCGCATCGGGGAATCCCTGTGTTTCCAGTGCAACTGCGCCGTGCTGCTGGTAATATTTTCCCTGTGAACCCTTGATGGTCCCGTCCCACCAGTTGGAGGTATACACCTGCACGCCGGGCTGGTCGGTGTATACGTTGAGGCTGCGGCCGGAAACCGGATCGTACAGTGTGGCGGCCGGTGCGGGACCATCCTTCAGGACGTAGTTGTGGTCGTACCCCCGATCAGTTACCATTTCGTGGATCCGGTCGCCAATCCTTTTTTCCTGGTGGAAATCGAGGGCTGTATTTTTTACATTGCCGAATTCCCCGGTGGAGGTATTGGTCGCGTTTTTTATGGTGTAATGATCCGCGTTCAGTTTGAGACGGTGATCATAAATCGTATCCGATTCAAAACCGGAAAGATTGAAATAGCTGTGATTGGTGAGACTGACTATCGTGGGTTTATCGGTTGTGGCGGTGTATTCCACCAGCAGGCTGTTGGCCGGACTGAGTGTATAACGGACCGTGGTCTCGAGGGTGCCGGGATAACCCTCTTCCCCGTCGGGGCTGGTATAGGCCAGCTCCAGCATGGTATCAGTATGTTCTTTTACCCGCCAGTATTTTTTATCGAACCCTTCAAATCCGCCATGCAGCTGGTTCACTTTTTCGTTGAGGGACAGCTGCACCGTGCGTCCATCCAGCGGGAATGATGCACCGGCCAGGCGATTGGCTACCCGGCCTACGATGGTTCCGAAATAGGGATGCTCCGAGAGGTAGTCCGCGGGATCATCAAAACCCGCTACCACATTGGCTTTCACGCCATTTTTATCGGGCACTGCCACCGACATAATACAGGCGCCGTAATTGCTGATTTTTACTTCGATTTCAGCCCGCTTTAAAATAAATACACCGATTACCTGGTTTGTTTCCAATTCTGTATTCTTTGATTCGTATAGTTGTTGCCCCTGCGGGATCAATGACCCATCATGACCTGTTCCACCTCTTCAAGCGTGCGTCCCTTGGTTTCCCGGACACGCAGCCGCACAAAGAAAAATCCGGCGAGACAGATTCCTGCGTAAAGGAGGAATGGTCCCCAGGTGGTACCCATCTTATCCGTCAGGATCGGAAAGGTAAAGACAAGTATGAAATAAGCGATCCAAAGGAACACAATGGCTACAGATGAGGCCAGTCCGCGGATCTTGTTCGGGAAAATCTCGGAAATCAGCACCCAGGTTACCGGCGCCAGAGAGGTGGCATACATGGCAATGGCCAGGAATACGAAGACCGAAATCCACACGGTGCTGAGCTGCTGGCTGAGTGCAAAGGCAAGCAGGAGATACAGGATAGTGAGGCCCAGGGAGCCAGCAAGCATCAGCGGACGACGGCCGAGCTTGTCCACCTGCCACATGGCAAGTATGGTGAAAAGCAGGTTAACGATACCAATCCCGACCGTTTGCAACAGCTGCTGGTCGAGGTTGGCACCCACCGAAGCGAAGATGGTCGAGGCATAATTGAATACGATATTGATCCCGCAGAGCTGCTGGAACATGGCGAGACCAATACCCACTACCAGTGCGGGCAGTACGGCTTTATCGAGAAGGGTTTTCCAGGAAATTTTTTCGGTTTTGGAAAGCGACTGGCGTATATCGCTGGTTACGGAACCGGCATACGCCCGGTTGCCGACTTTGGCGAGCACTTTCGCTGCCTGTTCATCACGGCCTGCTTTCAGCAGCCATCGCGGGCTTTCCGGAAGCCAGAATACACCGGCAAAAAACAAGGCGGAGGGGATAAATCCGAGACCAAACATCCAGCGCCAGGCATCCGGGCCATTATCGGCCAGGAAATAATTGACAAGGTTGGTGATCAGGATGCCGATCACCACGGTGAGCTGGTTGATGGCCACATTCCTTCCACGCACGGCTGCGGGCGATACCTCGGCGATATACATCGGGCTCAGCAGGGAAGCCATCCCTACGCCTACACCTGCAAGGAAACGGGTGAATATAAACAACGGCAGGGTATGTGAAAAGGCCATGCCCAGGGAAGAGAGGGCAAAGATCAGCGCAGCGGCCATGAGTGCGGGTTTGCGGCCATATTTTTCAGCAAATACACCGGCGATGATTGTCCCGGCTATTGCACCGAGCGCCAGCGAACCAGTCAGGAAACCTTCCTGTACGGGACCAAGATCGAACATGGTTTTCAGGAAAGGCAGCGCGCCGGAGATCACTGCGAAATCAAAACCAAAAAGATAACCGCCGAGCGCCGATACAAAGGAGATAGAGATAATGTACCGGCTGTTGAAACGGGGTACATCATTGGGCTCGCCGGTAAATGTGGGAGTAATTACTTTCATCTGCACTAATCATTAAACCTTCGGAATCTACTTAATAAAATCTGTTTGCGTTAAAAAGCAAACTGTCCCGGCGCTTGGCAGGCCGGAACAGTTGCCCAGAACGACTCTTATTAAACTTGCTTAGTACCCGGGATTGTTCGGAAGGAGATTGGGGTTGATGTCGATCTCGCGTTGCGGTACCGGCCATAACTCATGTTTCCCTTCGATTACATTGGCACCCGCCTGGCTGTTCCATGCCTTCACCCTTGAAAAGTAGGTGCCGGTACGGGTGAGGTCAAAACGGCGTTCGCCTTCAAAACACAGTTCCCATGCGCGTTCCAGCAACATCTGGTCGCGGAACTGTTGCTGGCTGAGCGCAGGCAGGTCGGAAAGACCCGCGCGGCGGCGTACCAGGTTGACATAGGTGGCTGCGTTGGGGTCGCTGGTTTCATTCAGCGCTTCCGCATACATCAGCAGCACGTCGGCATAACGGATGATATAATGGTCGATCCCTGAGGCCTGTGACAGGTCATTGGGGGATGTTTCCCTGAATTTTTTTACGTGTGGCGCTGCGAATACCACGGGACCGCCGGGACTGCTGTTGATTGCCGCGTACTCAACGGGCAGGTCAGCAGTGGATGACCAGTAGGTAAAAGCATAACGTTTGTCATTGGGCTGGTAGGATGCAAGGAATGCCGGAGTAGGGAGTTCATTGCTCCAGCCACCACCTTTACCAAGACCTGCACGGGAATCGTAGTACAGTTCGATCGGTGAGAAGTCGGTATGTACCTGGCTTCCCTGCCCAAATGTGCCGCGGGTAAAATTGACCGTCCACACTGCTTCCCTTCCAGGGATGTTGGCATCGGCAAATGCATCGGAGTATTCATCAAACAATGCATACTGTGTTCCGAATTTTTTATCGACTACAAATTCTTTCAGGATGGTTTTTGCCTTTTCCCATTTGTCTGCCTGGCGGAGCGGGTACCCGGCCATGGTGATGTACACCCTTGCCAGCATCGCTGCGCAGGCACCGGATGTCACACGTCCGCGGTCATTGGCACTGGTGTAGGTATTGGGCAGGGTATTCATGCCGATTTCGAGGTCCGACACGATCTGTGCATACACATCAGCAATTGGTGAGCGGGTCATGCTGCGCAATACGTTCACATCAGAGATCGGGGTGGTGATCAGCGGGATCGCACCAAAGATGCGCACGCCGTCAAAATAGAGATGTGCCCTCCAAGCTCTCGCCTGGGCTTCGATGCTGCTTTTTACTTCTGCCGGTGCGTCGACTGTTTTCAGTGCTTCCAGCAGGAAGTTGATGTCCTTTACGTGGCGATATACATAATCCCACATGGCAAACGGCATATCGGATGCAGAGTTGAAATCATTCCGCAGGAAGCTTGGCTGGTTATGGTAGGCATGGTTGTTTGCTGCTGAAAGATACCCGAGGTCGGTTGCCCAGCCGAACCAGCAGGGCGCGCCCCACATATTGGAGTAACGGTCCTGGGGAGTCCGGTACACTGCATTCAATCCCAGCTGCAGGTCGGATTCGGTTTTGTAGAAATTACCTGGCGTAAGGAATGTCCGTGGGTCTTCCTCAAGGAAATCCTTTTTACAGGAGCTGAAGACAAGGCTGGTGGCAATCAGTATATATGATAACTTTTTCATGATCGTTGTTTTGTGGGTGATGGATTAAAATCCGATGTTCAGGCCAAAGATGATTGTGCGTGTGATCGGGTAAGGCGCACTGCGCGACGTATTCCCGAGATCACCATCTTCAGGATCAGTGCCGCTGTATCCGGTGATGGTAAACAGGTTGAGGCCTGATGCATAGATCCGGAAATTGTTTGCGGAGATGCTCCGCGTAACGCGACCCGGGAATGTGTACCCGAGAGTAAGGCTCCGCAGTTTGATATAATCCGCTTTTTCGAGGAACTCGGTGGATGCCATGCTTGAGCGGTTGGAGTAACCGATTGCCGCGCGTGGGATGTCATTGCTTGGATTCGTTGGGGTCCAGCGATCCAGCATTTCCACACGGTGGTTATCATATCCGTCACCAGCAAGCAGTTTGTAATTAAGTCCATTGTAAATCGTACGGCCGGCTTCGAATGTAATGAAAGCATTCAGGTCAAAACCCCTGTAAGTGATTTCATTGGTCAGTGAACCATAAAAATCAGGGAAGAGCTGGCCGTGGAAAGCGCGGTCATTGTTGTCGATTTTGCTGTCGTTGTTGATATCGCGGTATTTCACATCACCCGGACGTGCACCAAATGCCGCCGCCTGGGTTGCCTCGTGTGACTGCCAGATACCTGTTTTTTCGATGAGGTAGCGTGCCCCGATATTGAGCGGCTCGCCCACGAAGTGTGTGGTACCGATCCTGTCGGATCCGTCACCGAGCGAAGTAAGTTTGTTGGTATTGGTTGCCATGTTGAGGGTGGCATTCCATTTTACATCCTTGTTGATGATAAGGCCTTTCACTGCAAGTTCCACCCCTTCGTTGCGCAGGTTACCCAGGTTGGCCCAGCCGGTCTGGAAACCGGAAACAGCAAGGATCGGCAGCTGGCGGATCAGGTCTTTTGTGTTTTTGATATAATAGTCAGCCGTGATATTCAGGCGGCGTTTGAGTATAGCCACATCGATACCGAGGTCAAACTGTTTGGTGGTTTCCCATTTCAGGTTGTCAAATGCAAGTTGTGATGGATAGTAACCCGGTGCTTCCACTCCGTTCCAGTTGAACGAAGCAGGGGACATACGTGCCTGTGTGCTGTACACCCCGAGTGCATTGGCATTACCTGCAAGACCATAGCTGGCACGGATTTTCAGGTCGTCGAATGCGTCGATGTTCTGTATAAAACTTTCCTCGGAGGCTTTCCATGCAAGTGCAGCACTCGGGAAGAAACCCCATTTGTTGTTCGAACCGAAGCGGGATGATCCGTCGGCCCGTGCACTGGCGGTTGCGATGTATTTATTATTGAATACGTAGTTAACCCGTCCGATATAGGAGTTGAGTGTCCAGATCTGCAGGTCAGAAGAGGGTTTGCGTGCCGTACCGGAAGATGCACCCAGGTTCCATGATCCATAGAGGTCAAAGGGGAAACCCGATGCGGAAGCCTGTACAGTCTCCCAGCGGTTCTGCTGTGCAGAGAAACCAGCCACGGCGTCCACTTCATGTTTATCAGCGAAACGTTTGTTGTAGGCAACAGTTGTTTCGGTAATCCAGTTGTAGTTGGCGTTATTGGTCACCCTTGCAAAACCCCCGGCCACGCGACCGCTTTCTTCATGGTTGGCAGAGAGTGCGATGGGTACATAGAAGTTCTCTTTCCAGGTATCGATCTCGCCGGAGAGCTGGGTGCGGAGTTTCAGTCCTGGCAGTATTTTATATTCGAGCGCCAGTGAACTGGTGATGACCGGTTCCACATATTTGCTCTGGATCAGTTTGGTGTATGCCACCGGGTTGGCCCATGGTGTATTACCCACACCGATCAGCATGGTATAGTACTGGCCGTTGGGCTGGCGGATAGGTGCCAGCGGGTTACCAACGTAGGATGGATAAAGTATGCTTGCACCGGATACACCCTGGCCCGTCAGGAGACTCAGGTTGTTGTTGCTGAACAATGTCAGCTTTTCCCCGATCTTCTGGATGATATTAAGACGAAGGCTTCCACGCAGGTAATTTGAATTATCGATTACGCCGCGTTCGTTGAAAAGGTTACCGCTCACAAGGATGCGTGTTTTTTCCGTGCCGCCGGTGAAGGCCAGCTGGATATTTTGCGTTACACGGCCCGAGCCGGTAACTTCATCGAGCCAGTTGGTACTGGTACCCGCATCCAGTGATGCCTGTTCTTCCGGACGGAACACCGCCACACCACCGTTCACGTTATCGTTCTGGTAAGCTTCGCGGCGCAATGCAGCCACCTGTTCGCCGTTCATGAAATCGATCGGGTTGGTAAAGGTCTTGAAACCATTCCACACGTTCACATCAAATGAACTGCGACCGGCCTTTCCTGTTTTGGTAGTGATCAGGATCACCCCGTTGGCCGCACGTGCACCATATATAGCAATTGAAGATGCATCTTTCAATACCGACACGGATTCGATATCATTCGGGTTGATGGCATTCACCCCACCGCCTGATGCAATCGGGAAACCGTCCACAATAAAGAGAGGTGCATTTCCTGAGAAAGAGTTATTTCCCCGTAAAGCCAGTGCTACGGCGGCTCCCGGACTACGGTCGCCCTGCGTGGAGTAAAGGCCTGGCACATTCCCCTGGAGTGCCTGGTCGAGGTTGGCTGCCGGGACTTTCAGCAGGTCCTTTGATGTGACCTGTGTTACAGCGCCGGTCAGGTCACCCCGACGGACCGTACCGTAACCAACCACCACCACATCGGAAAGATTGCCCGAGTTGCTGGTCAGTGCAAAGCTGATATCGGTCTGTGTGCCGACTGCAAGCTGCAGTGGATCATAACCAACTGAAGTAACGAGAAGTGTGTCGGCGGGACCAGCCTGTATGCTGAATGCCCCGTTTGAATTGGTGCTGGTGCCACCGGTTGTGCCTTTCACCACAACGGATGCACCGACTACCGGTTCATTGTTTACACCGGTTACACGCCCGGAGACCAGACGCTGTTGCGCAAGCGCAGGCAATGTTGCCAGTAATAATAAAAACGGTAAAAAGGATTGTAGCAGCAGTTTTCTGTGCCAGGCGGCACCTTGGTTGTATCTCATATGCAAGTTGATTGAAAATGTTTAATCAGTAAGCCCGTTCCCCGTTAAAGGGATTAAAACAAATGTATTTTGAATATCAGCTGGAGTAAATGGATAATCATTTTAATAAGATGGATTTTTTTACGATCTGTTCACCAAGGTGCCGGTGAAGCATCGCGCCCTGGTGATTTAGATCCAGTTCAAGTATCGTATTAAATAAACCATCGCTGTTACGGTTGTGCAGTATGTCCAGACCAAGTTTGCCTAACGCTACCAGATACAGGCAGTGGATACGGTTGCGCAGGTCGAGATCCACATCAAATACCAGGAGTTCGGGTAATGAGACTGCGAAATAATCGATATGAATTTTATCATCGATATGTCCG
>SEAD01000276.1 GCA_004173355.1 Chitinophagaceae bacterium
ATCTAAATGATGAACCACCCGCCAAAAACAGGGAAGAATTTATAACCCGCCAGCAGGAGACCACCATTTTTATTACCGAAGGGGATAGTGCCAGTGGTTCCATTACCAAGGCGCGTATGGTAGATACCCAGGCCGTGTTCAGCCTGCGGGGTAAGCCACTCAACTGTTTTGGCCTGACCAAAAAAGTGGTGTATGAAAACGAGGAATTCAACCTGTTGCAGCACGCACTCAATATCGAGGAAGGCATCGATGGTTTACGTTTCAATAACATCGTGATCTCAACCGATGCCGATGTGGACGGGATGCATATCCGCCTGCTGCTGATGACGTTTTTCCTGCAATTTTTCCCCGACCTGGTGAAACACGAAAAGGTCTATGTACTCGAAACCCCGCTGTTCCGCGTTCGCAACAAAAAAGAAACGATCTATTGTTACGACGACCAGGAACGGCAGAACGCGATAAAAAAACTGGGCCCCAAACCCGAGATCACCCGCTTCAAGGGTCTTGGTGAAATCAGTCCCGATGAGTTCGCCCAGTTCATCGGCTCCGATATGCGTAAACAACTGATGCGGGTGGAAGAAGGTGATCACCTGCAGAACCTGCTCGAATATTATATGGGTAAAAACACCATGGACCGCCAGGAATTTATCATCAATAACCTGAAAGTGGAACTTGACAGGGTAGAGGAGGACGTTGTGTGACAAAACTGGATATAATACGGAAGACAAAATCACTATTTATGCGCTGGCGCATCGACAGGATTACCGAACCCTTCGCTGGCCTGCTGCTGAATACGCTGTATATGTCAAAACTCAGCCGCTGGCGCAAAGACACGCCGGTGAAGGGTTACAACGACTGGTACCAGGGCAGCTGGGATTATAACCGGCGGATCAACCTGTATGAGGCCGTTATCAATCAGGAAGTGCTCGGGGATACAGCGATAGATTATTTTGAGTTCGGGGTATGTGGTGGTCATTCGTTCAAATGGTGGCTGGCGCACAACAGCAACAGCCAATCCACTTACCATGGGTTTGATACATTTGAAGGCCTGCCCGAAGCCTATGGCTCATTCGGGAAAGGGACCATGGCATTTGATATCAACCAGCTGGATATCCACGATCCGAGGGCGCGGTTTTACAAGGGCCTGTTCCAGGACACGCTCGTGCCATTCCTGGCACAATACAACAGCAGCAACCGGAAGGTGATCCATATGGATGCGGATATTTTCAGTGCTACTATTTTCAGCCTGTCGCAACTCTACCGTTTCCTGAACGATGGTGATATCATCCTCTTTGATGAATTCGCCGTACCGAAACATGAGTTCATGGCCTGGAAAATATTTACGGAGAGCTTTTATGTGAATTATGAAGTCATCGGCGCGGCCAACAATTACCTGTTCCTCGCTGTGAAAATCAAAAAAGACAATTAAGATTATGATACATGTGGTGTTTAACGAGGCGGACCAGCAACTGATGGCCAGGGTGCTGGAACAGGAAGATTCACTCGCCGGCGACATCAAACTCATCCGCGATGATTTTGCCGTGGGTCCGGTTGCCGATCTCGATACCGAAGAGGGATGGAACGGCCGGGTCGAATGGTGGCGCAACTTGCTGGCAGGCTCGCCTTACGGACAACAACTGGCGGGCAGTTTTGATGACCGGCTGACCGTACAGGAAATCACCGGTGCACTCGATGGGCATCCGGATGAGCAGGTGTGGATCTGGATGGCGCAGAACCAGCATGACGTAACCGGTTACTACTGGCTGATCGCCCAGCTGAAAGATTACCAGGGCCGGGTGATGGTGCTCTACATGAATAACCTGCCTTTCTTCAACGAAAAAAGCCAGTTGTTTTACCCCACCTGGCTCAGCGAAATACCCGTGAGCGAATTCCGCAAGGCGAAAAAACTCGACCGTATGGTCACGCTCAGCGAGTTTGAACTGGATGGGGATGAATGGAAACGCCTTTCGGCTGAAAACGCTATGGTGCGCCAGCTCGAAGGCGGAAAAAAACTCGCGGGTCACGATATAAGTTTTTACGATAATGAACTCCTGAAAAATATCACCGGCGACTGGCAGAAATCCTGGCGTGTGCTGTCCAATACGCTCAACCGCATGAAGGTGAAAACCGGCGATGTCTTTATCATGGGACGTATGAAGGAACTGATATCATCCGGCAGTATCGAAGTGAGCGGTGATCCCGAAAAAGGCTGGAAGGATTTTGATGTAAAACTCCCGTCGAAGGTGCCACAGGAAGCGGGCAC
>SEAD01000153.1 GCA_004173355.1 Chitinophagaceae bacterium
GGCTGAAGGCGCACTCAGCCGTAGCCGCATTGTGGTGATGGACAGTATGGAGGAAGCCACGGAAATGGTAAATGAATATGCACCGGAACACCTGATCCTGGCAATGGACCAGTTTGAATACACTTCCGACCGTATCCTGAATGCAGGCTCGGTTTTCCTCGGGCACTATTCCCCGGAATCCGCCGGTGATTATGCAAGCGGGACCAACCATACCCTCCCTACCAATGCCGCAGCCCGGGCCTACAGCGGGGTAAGTGTGGATTCATTCGTCAAAAAAATCACTTACCAGCAGCTTACCCGTGAAGGACTGAAAAATATCGGGCGCACGGTTGAAGTCATGGCAAAGGCTGAAGGACTCGATGCACATGCAAACGCCGTAACTATCCGGCTGGAAGAAAACCGTTGACAACACTATTAATTCAATTGTATGGATCTCGATAAAATAACCAGGGCAAATATCAGGAAACTCAAACCCTACTCATCGGCCCGTGACGAATTCCAGGGTACGGCTGAAGTGTATCTCGATGCAAACGAAAACAGTCTCGGATCACCACTCACCAAATGGTACAACCGTTACCCTGATCCGCACCAGGTCGAACTCAAACAGATCATCAGCCAGGTGAAATCGGTCCCGCCCAGCCAGATCTTCCTTGGCAATGGCAGCGATGAATGCATAGACCTGCTGTACCGCAGCTTCTGCGAGCCCGGCCGCTCCAACGTGATTATCTGTCCCCCGACATACGGTATGTATGAAGTCAGCGCCGGCATCAACGACATCGAACTCCGGGAAGCCCCACTCACACCGGCTTTCCAGCTCGACCTGCCCATGATCGAAAGCCTCATTGATGAAAACACCCGGCTGATCTGGGTCTGTTCGCCCAACAACCCGACGGGCAACAGCATGAAATATTCCGATATCGAGGAGCTGCTCAACAACTTCAGCGGACTGGTAGTGGTGGATGAAGCCTATATCAATTTTTCACGGCAACGATCACTCACCAATGAACTGAAGGATTACGACAACCTGGTGGTGATGCAGACATTCAGCAAAGCCTGGGGTCTCGCCGGTCTCCGGCTCGGTATGGCCTTCGCCTCCGAGGCGATCATCGCGGTACTCAATAAAGTGAAACCCCCGTACAATATCAACCAGGCCACGCAGGACCTTGCAAAAAAAGCCTTACAGGAAATCGGACAGGTAAACGATATGATCCTCGAAATCGTGGCGATGCGGGATGAACTGGCAAATGTGTTCCGTGAATTGCCGCTGATTGAAAAAGTGTTCCCTTCCGATGCAAATTTTATCCTGGCCAAAGTCCGGAATGCAACGGACGTATATAATTACCTGGTAGCGCAGGGCATCATCGTCCGCAACCGCAGCAATATCCAATGGGCCGGCGACTGCCTTCGCATAACAGTAGGTACCGAAACCGAAAATACGCGGCTGGTAGATGCCCTTATCACTTTCATGAAACAATTCAGCACAACCCCACAATCCAACTGATACTATGGCAAAAAAAGTGTTATTCCTCGACAGGGATGGAGTCATTTTCAAGGAACAGCCACCGGACTACCAGCTCGACAAACTGGAGAAAATCCATTTCATGAAAAACGTGATCAGCGCACTGGGCAAAGTGGCCGGTCTCGGTTTCTACCAGGTGATGATCAGCAACCAGGACGGACTGGGTACCGACGTTTTCCCCGAAAACACTTTCGAACCTTACCAAGACCTCATGGTACGCACGCTCGAAGGGGAGGGATTCGTGTTTGATGAAATACATATTGACAAAACATGGGAAAAGGATAACCAGCCAACACGCAAACCGGGTACCGGACTACTGACACATTTTTTTGACACGGAAAAATATGACCTGGCCAATTCGTATATGGTGGGTGACCGGTGGACGGATATGCAACTGGCCGTAAACCTCGGGGTAAAGGGAATCCTGATAAAATCCCCCTTCCTGCCGCTCACCGCTGAGCAGCTGGAAACATACAGGGATGTGATCGTGCTGGCCACCGACGACTGGAATGAGATCTATGCATTCCTTAAAAACGGGCAGCGGGTGGTGAGCCACGAACGGAATACCAGCGAGACCAAAATCAGCGTGTCGGTCAACCTGGATGGTACCGGTAAAGCAGCTATACAGACGGGTCTGGGTTTTTTTGACCATATGCTCGAACAGATCGCAAGGCATGGTAAACTCGACCTCGATATAAACGTGCGCGGCGACCTGCACATTGATGAACACCATACGATAGAAGACACAGGCATCGCACTGGGTGAGGCTTTTGCCATCGCCCTGAAAGACAAGGCAGGCCTCGAACGTTACGGGTTTGCCCTTCCGATGGATGATGCGGAAGCAAAAGTGCTGGTTGATTTCGGGGGCCGCAACTGGATTGTCTGGGATGCAGAATTCAAACGCGAAAAAATCGGGGAGATGCCAACGGAAATGTTTTTCCATTTTTTCAAATCCTTCAGCGATGCAGCAAAATGTAACCTCAACATCAGCTGCACGGGCGAAAATGAACACCATAAAATTGAAGCGATCTTCAAGGCATTTGCAAAGGCCATCCGCATGGCAGTAAAAAAAGATCCGTTCAGTAACTACCTGCCCAGTACAAAGGGCGTGCTTTAAAAGGGGCAAAATTATGAGTGCACAAACGCAACAGGTTGTAATCGTTAAATACAATGCCGGGAATATCCAGTCGGTGCTTTACGCGCTGGAAAGGATCGGTCTGGAAGCCGTGGTTACCGATGACCACGAAAGCATCCGAAAAGCGGACAAGGTAATTTTCCCCGGCGTGGGTGAAGCAAGCTCAGCGATGGCCTATCTCCGCGAACGCGGTATGGACAGCCTGCTGGTCTCGCTCAAGCAACCCGTGCTGGGAATCTGTCTGGGCATGCAGCTGATGTGCAGCCACAGCGAGGAAGGGGATACCCGGTGCCTCGGGATCTTCCCCAACGAGGTAAAGAAATTTAACCATGGGCTCAAGACCCCGCAGATCGGGTGGAACAATATCACCGGGTTAAAGACAACCCTCTTCAGTGGTTTGCCCGCAGACCCCTATGCCTATTTCGTACATAGTTATTATGCCGGTCTCGATACGCATACCATTGCGGTAACGGACTATGGAGTGCCGTTCAGCAGTGCCCTGCACCGGGATAATTTTTACGGGGTGCAGTTTCACCCCGAAAAAAGCGCCAACGCAGGTGAACAGATCCTGCGCAATTTTATCGACCTGTAATTACAGCACATGGAAAACATGACAGGTTTAAAGGAAACGATCAGGGAAACAGCAATAGAACAGGTGCTGGCGATGCGGCACTGCGTGATGTATCCCGACCAAACCGTAGAAGCAATGCGGTTGCCGGATGATGGGGACGGACTGCATCTCGGGCTCTATGAAGGGCCTGCACTGATGTCGGTGGTATCACTGTTCCCGCGGGGGGACGCACTGCAGTTCCGCAAGTTCGCTACCGAAACAGCCAGCCAGGGAAAAGGGTATGGTACAAAACTGCTGACCTATGTGATGGAATATGCGGCTGCCGGCACCTGGACATCCATCTGGTGTAATGCCCGTTTATCCGCTGCCGGGTTTTACCGCAGATTCGGAATGGAAGTCACTGGCGAATCCTGGGAGCAGTTTGGAATAGGGTTTATAAAAATGGAAAAACAACTGAAGTAATGGAGATCATTCCCGCGATAGATATCATTGATGGAAAATGCGTGCGCCTGACACAGGGTGACTACAGCCAGAAGAAGATTTACAATGAAGACCCGCTGGAGGTGGCCAAAGCATTCGAGGATGCAGGCCTGCACCGGCTTCACCTCGTTGACCTGGATGGCGCCCGGGACAAAAGCGTGCGCAACTGGAAAGTGCTGGAACAACTGACCGGGAAGACCGGCCTGTCGATTGATTTTGGAGGTGGGATTTCGCGGGAGGATGACTTACGCATCGTCTTTGAGTCAGGCGCTGATTATGCCACCATCGGGAGCCTTGCTGTGAAGAACGAACCCCTGTTTACCCAATGGCTCGGACAATACGGACCGGACAGGTTCCTCCTGGGTGCCGATGTGCGGGACAAAAAAATTTCGATCCACGGCTGGAAGGAAGATACCTCCATCACAGTATCCGATTTTATCCGCAACTATCTTGCAAAAGGTGTGCGCCAGGTATTCTGCACCGATATCAGCAAGGATGGGAAACTGGAAGGGCCATCCACTGCCCTGTACAGCGAGATCATCGGCGAATTTCCTTCGCTGCATTTTATTGCCAGCGGGGGAGTGTCCGGTGTCAGTGACCTGGAAGCCTTGCGGGATGCGGGTTGTAAAGGTGCTATTGTTGGCAAGGCTATTTATGAAAACAGGATCAGTTTACCCGAACTCAAATCATTCAACCGCTGATGTTAACCAAAAGGATAATACCCTGCCTCGATATCAAGGACGGCCGTACGGTGAAAGGCACCAATTTTGTCGAACTCCGGGATGCCGGAGACCCGGTGGCACTCGCCGCAGAATACGCCCGCCAGGGGGCGGACGAACTTGTATTCCTGGATATAACGGCCACCATTGAAAAAAGGAAAACCCTTGCCGCACTCGCCCGCGAAGTGGCCAGCCAGGTAAATATCCCTTTCACCGTTGGTGGTGGCATCAGCAGTGTGGAAGATGTGCAGGTGCTGCTGCACCACGGGGCAGATAAGGTATCTGTCAACACAGCCGCATTCAGGGATCCCTCCCTGCTGGCCGCACTTGCCCGTGAATTTGGCAGCCAGTGTGTGGTGCTGGCCATCGATACCAAACAGGAAGAAGATGGTGAGTGGTATGTATACCTCAATGGCGGACGCACCGGCACCGGTACAAAATGTATCGACTGGGCGCGACAGGCGGTGGACCTTGGTGCCGGCGAGATCCTGCTCACGTCCATGAATAATGATGGCACCAAAAAAGGATTTGCGTTGTCGATCACAGCATTGCTTTCAACCGAACTGCAGGTACCCGTGATTGCCAGCGGCGGTGGCGGTACAATGGAACATTTCCGCGATGTATTTGAAAATGCCGAAGCGGATGCCGCACTGGCTGCAAGTATTTTCCATTTCAAAGAGATCCGTATTCCCGACCTTAAACAATATTTAGCCGGCAACGGTGTCCATGTAAGATTGTAATTATGAAGATTGATTTCTCGAAATATGCCGACGGGCTTGTGCCAGCGATTGTGCAGGACAAAAACACCCGGGTAGTGCTGATGCTGGGCTTTATGGACCAGGCCGCACTCGACAAAACAAGGGAGCTCGGAAAAGTCACCTTTTTCAGCAGGAGCAAACAACGCCTCTGGACCAAGGGAGAAGAGAGCGGCAATTTCCTTTTGCTTTCCGGGATCAGGGAAGACTGCGACAATGATACATTGCTGGTGTTTGCGGAACCTGCGGGTCCGGTATGCCATACCGGGGCAGATACCTGTTTCAGCGAAACAAACAGCGCCAATCCGGTTGCGTTCCTGGCCTACCTCGAGGAAACGATCGCTGCCAGGTATACTTCACGCGATGACAAATCGTATACAGCATCCTTGTTCAATAAAGGGATCAATACCATTGCCCAGAAGGTAGGGGAAGAGGCAGTTGAACTGGTGATTGAAGCAAAGGATGATAACCGGGAAAAATTTCTTGGTGAAGCAGCCGACCTTATGTTCCATTACCTCGTATTGCTCCGGCAAAAAGGATTCAGCATGGCAGATGTAGTGGAAGTCCTGCAGGCAAGACACAAAAAATAAATAAACAGATTGAGTTGAATGCGGATTATACCAATAATTTTGCCGCATGAAACTGGCTCTGACTGCAATCGGTATTATGGTCATGGGTGTGCTCAATGCACAGGTGACCGGAGAAGAACTTGATCCCGTAACGGTAACCGGATCGCTCCAGCCAAAGGAGGTGTCCGGTACCGGCCGCAATATCCTGGTGATAAAGGGGGACAGGTTCCGTAACCTGCCCATCCATTCCGTTGATGAACTCCTCCGTTTCGTGCCCGGTGTTGAAGTGCAGATGCGGGGCCCCATGGGTTCACAGAGCGATATCGTACTTCGTGGCGGTACATTCCAGCAGGTGCTGGTCCTGCTGGACGGTGTACGGATCAACGACCCGAATACCGGACATTTCAATTCCTATATTCCCGTAGTACCTGCCGAGATCGAACGCATCGAGGTGTTGAAGGGTGCGTCTTCAGCTATTTATGGTTCAGATGCAGTGGGTGGGGTGATACAGGTGATCACCAAAACATTTGCGGCAAGACAGGGGGAAAAAAAACTGACTGCCGATGCACAGGTGGCCTTCGGGGAGTACGGCCTGCGCAATATCAGTACTGGTTTTTTTTACCAGCAGGGAAAAACTGCTATCGGTGCCGGCTGGCTCAACAACTCAACCAACGGGCAGTTGCAGCGAGGTACACGTGGTTATGTGGATGCCAACACCTACAGCGCTTCCGTGACGCATGATTTCAGTAAAGACCTCCGCTTATCGTTCCGCGCCGCATATGACAGCCGCGATTTCGCCGCGCAGAATTTTTATACAAGTTTTGCCAGTGATACGGCAAATGAAAAAGTGAGCAGTGCGTGGACCCAGCTGCGGCTGGCATATACCGGCCTGCGTTCGCACCATCTGGTATTTGATGCCTCCTATAAAAATGTAAAGGACGAATACCGCTATTCCGCCCGGTCGGTCGCGAATGAAAGTACAAGTGAACTGCTGCAGTTCAACCTCCGTGATGAATGGAAACTCGGCAGTCAGTCATCACTGGTAACAGGCGCACAGCTGCTCCGCAAATCCATCAGTTCAAATGACCGTGGTGATCACCAGCTTAACCAGGCCGGTGTATTTGTGTTGCTTAACCAGTCGCTGTTCAGGGGCTTCACCATCAATCCCGCACTGCGGCTGGAATGGAACAAACTGTCCGGGACCGAACTGGTGCCGCAGGTGAATATGTCGTACCGCTACAAAACCCTCCTGCTCCGGGCGGGTGCGGGTAAGACCATCCGTGATGCCGACTTTACCGAACGCTTTAATAATTATAACAAAACCATTGTGACAAGTGGGAGGGTTGGAAATCCGGATCTCGCTGCCGAACGCTCCGTCAGTTACGAGCTGGGTGCAGACCTGTTCATCGCAAAAAAACTGAAATTGTCCGTCACCGGCTTCCGCCGTAACCATCGCAAACTGATTGATTATGTGGTTACCCCATACGACAGGATGCCCCGGCAGGATAACCTGACACCCGGTTCGGTGTATGCACTGGCCTCGAATATCAGCAGCGTCAATACCAGCGGGCTTGAATTAGATCTCAGCTACCAGCAGTCATTTGCCGGCAACCAGGGTAAACTGACAGCCGGTGCCGGATTTGTATGGCTCGACAGCCACACGCCCGACAGCGTGCTCTCGTTTTATGTATCGTCACATGCGAAGACTATGGTGAATTTTTTCACCAGCGTGGAATACCGCAACCTCACACTGAGCGTCAGCGGAATCTATAAAACACGTCTTACCCAGAAAGCTGATCCCATACAGGCAAGCCTCTCCGCTTCGTACTTCGTCTGGCATAGCAAACTGGCGTACTCCTTGTACCGCAAACGATTGAATTGTTTTGTCCAGATGAATAATATTTCCAATCTTCAATACAGCGATTTGCTTGGCGCGGTGATGCCGGGAAGGTGGTTTTCGGGAGGATTGGCATTCCATTTCGACCGCTGACACTTGATCGAAATCAGTATTTGATGGGATTAGGAGGTGAAATCGCCAATGACTAAGTGCATATCCTTATTTTTCATTGGTTTACAATTAAACAAACTTTTTTATTTTAAAGATATTAAGTTTTTTTGTGTAACTTTTAATAGGACAATACCTTATCTAAACAGCATCCACGCGAAACTTAAAAAATGGAAAAAATTACCATCCTGCTCGTAGACGATCACAAACTGATTCGCGATTCCTGGTCATTTATCCTTAACAGCGACGATCGCTTTTCTGTAATCGGTGAAACAAGTTCGGGGGAAGAAGCTATCGAAATCACACGCATCCGCAAACCCGATATTATCCTCATGGATGTTAACATGTCGCCCGTTAACGGGTTCGACGCTACCAAGCAGATCCATAAAATTTCACCCGAATCCAAAGTCATTGCCGTATCCATGCACAGTATGCCGGCCTACGCAAAACGTATGCTCCAGCTTGGCGCCATGGGTTATGTAACCAAGAACAGTTCCAAGGAAGAAATGATTACCGCGATTGTAGAGGTCTATAACGGTAAAAAATACATTTGTGAAGAAGTGAAAAATATCCTCGCACAGCAGGAACTGGACGAAACATCCGAGCAGAGCGACATGAACAACCTGTCACGTCGTGAACTCGATATTATCAAACTGATCAAGGAGGGGCTTTCTTCCAAAGAGATCGCTGTCCAGCTGGATATCTCCCTGAAAACGGTGGAAGTGCACCGTTACAACATCCTGAAAAAACTGAAGCTGAAAAACACCGCGGCACTGGTAAACTTTATCAACGCCAAGGGTTTATAAGGGCAGTTTGCCCGGCAGGTAGGGAATTGGTGCGCCATGTTGCCGTTTTGGGTAACATGGCGTAACCCGTTATGCTTTATCATCCACGGAAGCGGTAATTCGACTGCTCATTCATCGGGCAGCCACTCCGGCGGGATGAGGTGCAGGAAGCCATAACGGCCACAAGCAACAGGAGCATAGCGAAATAAGAGATGATTTTCATCGGGAATACTGTTTTTTATTGCCCTTTAAACGTTTTTTGACGCCGATTAGTATGTAAAAGTACGGGGAATTGGTAATTCATATTCCTTACCTTTACCGCCTCTATTTTTTCATCGAGAAATTACTGACCTGATGCTGAAGCTGACCAAACCGCTTGCTTTTATCGACCTCGAAACCACCGGCACAAACCTTGGAACTGACCGGATTGTGGAAGTCGCCATCGTAAAGATCCTGCCTGATTCCTCCCGCACGGTAAAACGTAAGCTGATCAATCCTGAAATGGCCATTCCGAAACCGTCCTCCGATATCCACGGGATTACGGACGAAATGGTAAAGGATGCCCCTACTTTCCGCCAGGTGGCCCAGGAGCTGAAACAGATGCTCGATGGTTGTGACATTGCGGGATACAACAGCAACCGGTTTGACATCCCCCTGCTGATGGAGGAGTTTCTCCGGGTCCAGGTCGATTTTGACATGAAAGGCCGCAAGCTGGTGGATGTGCAGAAGATCTATTTCCAGATGGAACAACGCACACTCAGTGCCGCTTATAAATTCTACTGCAACAAGACACTCGAAGATGCCCATAGTGCGGAAGCCGATGCTACTGCCACCTATGAAGTGCTCGAGGCACAGCTCGAAAAATATCCCAACCTCGGCTACACGGTTGACTCTATCACCAAGGCAGTAGGGGAAGAAGTGATCGTCGATTTTGCACGCCGATTCGTCATGGAAAATGGTGTGGAAGTGTTCAACTTCGGCAAATTCAAAGGCCGGGCTGTATCCGATGTGCTGAAGGCCGAACCACAGTACTATGACTGGATGATGAAGGGCGATTTCCCCATGCATACCAAGCAGAAACTCACGGAGATATACACCCGTACGATGCTGCTGAAAAAGAGCTGATAAGTTATTCAGGATCGGTGGAAATTTTAACACGAACGGTTTCGTGAATGCTGTAAATTCGCAGGAAGGCCAAAGATTGTGGATAAACTAATCATCATACCAACATATAACGAGCGGGAAAACATCGAAAAAATCCTGCATGCCATTTATGATCTCAACCAGGGCTTCCATGTGCTGGTGATCGATGACGGCTCCCCTGATGGCACCGCCGCCATTGTAAAATCCCTCCAGTCAAAATTCAGCGGACAGCTTTTTATTGAAGAACGCCGTGGCAAACTGGGTCTGGGTACTGCCTATATCCTCGGGTTTAAATGGGCCATGATCAACCAGTATGACTTTGTGTTTGAAATGGATGCTGATTTTTCCCATAATCCCAAAGACCTGATCCGGCTGTATGAAGCCTGCAAAACCGGTGGCGCCGACCTGGCGATCGGTTCGAGGTATGTGAAAGGCGGTGGTGTGGTCAACTGGCCGACCAACCGCATCGCACTTTCGAAAGGCGCGTCGATGTACACCAGACTGATCACCTGGATGCCGATCAAAGATCCTACCGCAGGGTTTGT
>SEAD01000277.1 GCA_004173355.1 Chitinophagaceae bacterium
GATTGATACTGTGGATGCGGAGGGGAAGGACCCTCTCACGGAAAACCCGGACCAGTGGTCTCTGAATCTTGAAAACTGGAAGTGGAGCCGAATTACCCATCAGTGCTGGGAGCGGTATGTTTTCGGGGCGGAGAGCTTGCGCAGTTTGCCGTTTTGGGAATTGGGAGGACTCCCTTTCTCCATGCGCCATTATGCCGGAAGCGAACCGGAATCTGACAAGCCAACCCCCCGGCAGGTGGTTCCTGCTGAAAAATGGGATGAATTCCTGTCCCGTTTTGGAGAGGCAAATGCCAAAGCCCAGGCGGAGGCGGCCGATCTTTACAAGAAGGGCTTTAATCCGGATTTGGAGTTGTATGAGTCCCTCTTCCGTCCTGATTGCTCCCATCAGCCGGTTCCGGAAATTGAACGGGAGGAGACAGAGGAGGAGGAAGTTTACGATGACGAGGGACCATTCGACTGGGACGAGGAGGACTACAGCGGGCCGGAAGGCATCTTTGAGGGAACCCGGATTTTGGTGGATGGAGTCATCGTGCGCTACAAGGAGTCCGGCAGTCAGGTGCTGCTGACGATTGAAGGCGCATTGCCGGAAAATACAGTGCTCTCCCTCGTTTCCGACCTGCGGCGCAAATTGGAAATTCTGCTGGCACGGCCGGTGTATGGTCGAAGGCTGCAGGAGAGTTCATACCTGAAGTCATAAATGAATTAGTGATCGCTGAGAGCTTGTCACCGGTAAAAGGCTTCGGCTGCGACGGTTTCACCGTCCATTTTCCCTCATCCTCCCATGCCGGCCTCAATGAGGAAAAGCAGGGTGCAGGTCAGTGACAGTCACGCCATGCTCCATGGCTCGCGGACCCCAAACTCAATACTTTCACTGATACCCGAAAATGCACGCCGTTACAAAACTGGACATCCGGCTCCGCGTTCAATCCGGCCAAACCATTGATGAGGCATTGGATGGATTGCCGTCCTATGCAAAGTCCAGTTTCACAGAGGGACCGCCCGGTGATTGGCGTGGTGATTTCATTGTTTCCTGCCCTGTTGCCCCCAAACTGGCCGCCGGGGATTTCGTGGATGACCTTGCCCCGCATTTCCCCCTGTTTCTGAAACTTCTCCAATTTTACGATGCGGAATTTCAGCTTCAGATCGCTGTGGGGCCGCCTGGGCCGGACGAGTTCGAATTGCCCAGCCACATGCTCGCCTTGGCCGCCTCGCTGGGAGCCGGTCTTCGTGTCATTTCAAATCAGTGATGAACACCCTCTCGTTTGATATTCGTGCCTCACTCGATGATGAGGACCCGTTTCGGGTCTGCGTGCCTGTGATCGACGGGACATCACTGATTGATTGCCTTTCCAGGTTTGAATCGGCTTTTGAGGATGCCACGGGGATAGCCGGGCTGTATGACGGTTTGCCACTGTTCAACGTCGCGCCCCCCTCCCGTCACTGGTATGGGAAAGAGTCTGTTTACGGCCTGAGAGACGGTCGGACCGTCATTCTTGGATGTGGTGAGTGCGGGGTTGTCGACTGCTGGCCGTTTTTGGCCCGTATCACGGTTTCACAGACCACCGTGATTTGGTCGGATTTCCTTCAGCCTTATCGATCGGCAGCCAAGGATGGCGGTATCTGGGATTACTCCGGATTTCCAGTGTTTACATTTCAGCGCCCCGCCTATGATGAGATAATCGGCAGGCTGCCGCCGGACATGCCTCCGGCTCCGCCCGCCCCCGCCACATGATGCAGCCGCGCCAACCTCAGGCGGTGGTGGCCAACACCTGGCCCGGCTCACAAAATGAAACCTGCAATAGTTGCCATTCCCGTGAATGAGATCGTCGACTGGGACTCATTTCATGTCGTCTTTGCGAGAGAACTCGGATTTCCAGACTTCTACGGGAAAAACATGAATGCATGGATTGACTGCATGACGTCAGTTGATGACCCGGAGGATGGACTGACCTCAGTACACGGCACAAAAGAAGCCGGGCTGCTGCTGAATTTGGGTGATTGCACTGAATTTGCGAAGCGGTGCCCGGAACAATATGAAGCGATTCTGGATTCCGTTGGATTCGTGAACCACCGCCGGATGGAGGCGGGTGGGGAACCCGTCATCTCATTGAGCTTCTGGAATCGCGAGCCCGATCGCTGGCCGCCTTGTCGCGGACGCTTTTCATAAGGACAGCCGATTCTTCCGTTCCCAAGCTCATTCCAGTCC
>SEAD01000154.1 GCA_004173355.1 Chitinophagaceae bacterium
GTAGTACTCACGGTCATGGTTGGTTTTGGTATTTTCTACTGGTTCAAGATCACCGGTGATGCCCCGAAAGATGCAATGGTGGTGGAAGTGACCGGCAGCCAGTTCAAATGGGAATTCCGCTACCCGGGTAAAGACGGGATCCTCGGTAAAAAATATTTCAAGGAAATCAATGACGCCAAGAGCAACCCGCTTGGCCAGCTCTGGGACGACCCGGCTAACCACGATGATATTTATGGTACTTCCGAACTGCACCTCGTTGTCAACAGGCCGATCAAAATGGTGATCGGTGCAAAGGATGTGATCCATGATGTGGGCCTGGCACATTTCCGCATGAAAATGGATGCGGTACCAGGTACACCCACAACCATGTGGTTCACACCTACCAAAACGACCAAACAGATGCGCGATGAATTGCAGGATCCTGATTTCGTATACGAAATCTCCTGCGACCAGATGTGTGGAAAAGGCCACTACAGTATGAGGGGAACAGTGGTAGTGGAAACACAGGAAGAGTATGACCAGTGGCTGGTGACGCAAAAACCACAGTATTATGCAGCCAACCCTTCAAAAGACCCGAAAGCACCAAAAACACCGGCACCCGGAACACCAGGTACTGATTCAACAGGCGCAGCAAAGGATTCGACGAAGGTCGTGGCAATGGTGGGTAAACAATAAATGAACGGGCACAGCAGTGCAAAAAATAAAGAATTATGAGCGACGCAATTCAATTACATTCTGAGACCGTAGTGGGGCACGATTTGCATCACGATGACCATGGTCATCATCACCAGTCTTTCGTATCGAAGTATATCTTCAGTATGGATCACAAGATGATCGCCAAACAGTTCCTGATCACCGGTATTATCTGGGCGATCATAGGTGGCCTGTTTTCGGTGCTCTTCCGTCTCCAGCTCGGATTTCCCGGCGAGTCGTTTCCGATCCTCGAAACCTTCTTTGGTAACTGGGCAAAGGGAGGAACGATCCAGCCTGAGTTCTATTATGCCCTGGTGACCATGCACGGTACAGTACTGGTGTTCTTCGTACTGACAGCAGGTCTTTCCGGTACCTTCTCCAACTTCCTGATTCCATTACAGGTTGGTGCGCGTGATATGGCATCCCCTTTCATGAATATGCTGTCGTACTGGTTCTTCTTTATGGCCAGTATCGTAATGATCGCTTCGCTGTTTATCCAGACTGGTCCTGCCAGCGGCGGATGGACAATGTATCCCCCACTCAGCGCATTGGGCCAGGCAAGCCAGGGTTCCAAAGCCGGTGCGGATATGTGGCTGATCAGTATGGCACTCTTTATCGTATCGCAGCTGATGGCGGGTCTTAACTATATTTCGACCATCCTCAACATGCGGACCAAGGGAATGAGCATGACGCGTCTGCCGCTCACTATCTGGGCGCTGTTCTTCACGGCTGTACTTGGTGTACTGTCTTTCCCTGTACTCCTGTCGGGTGCAATCCTTCTGTTGTTTGACCGTAATATCGGCACCAGCTTCTTCCTGAGTGATATCGTGGTGAATGGTGAAGTGCTGCCCAATGAAGGTGGTTCGGCCATCCTCTTCCAGCACCTTTTCTGGTTCCTTGGTCACCCTGAAGTATATATCATCCTCCTGCCGGCCATGGGTATGGTGTCGGAAGTGCTTTCCGTCAACAGCCGCAAACCGATCTTCGGTTACATGGCGATGCTTGGTTCGTTGTTCGCTATCGCGATCCTCGCGTTCCTGGTATGGGCGCACCACATGTTTGTCACGGGTCTGAACCCTTTTCTCGGATCGGTGTTCGTTCTCCTGACTCTCCTGATTGCGGTACCATCCGCCATCAAGGTGTTCAACTGGCTGACTACGCTCTGGAGGGGTAATATCCGTTTCACACCAGCTATGCTCTTTGGTATCGGTTTCGTGAGCCTGTTTATCTCAGGTGGCCTGACCGGTATCTGGCTCGGTAACTCAACTATCGATATCCACCTCCACGATACCATGTTTGTGGTTGCGCACTTCCACATTGTAATGGGTGTGGCTTCCATGTTCGGGATGTTTGCAGGAATCTATCACTGGTTCCCGAAAATGTTTGGCCGCTTCCTGAACAATACACTTGGTTACCTGCATTTCTGGGTAACAATGGTCGGAGCATACCTGATCTTCTGGCCGATGCACTACCAGGGCCTGGCAGGTATCCCCCGCCGTTACCTTGACAAAGGCAACTGGCATTCCTTCAACCAGTTTGGAGATCTGGATAAAATGATCACCGTGGTGTCCATCGTGGTATTCGCGGTACAGCTGATGTTTGTATTCAATTTCTTCTATTCCATATTCAAAGGACGTAAAGTAACCAGTACGAATCCATGGGGTGCCAACACCCTCGAGTGGACTACACCGATCAACCCGGGCCATGGCAACTGGAGCGGCGAGATCCCTGAAGTACATCGCTGGCCATATGACTATGGTAAGGATGGAAGGGAGTTTATCCCGCAGACTGAGCCTGTAGGTGCCAACGAGAGCAAACACTAGTGTTTGCCGGCACTGCGGCCACAACGGATAAATGACGTGAAAGATGATCAGCAAACGTTTCAATAACAGTAAACGTGAATTGATAAAGTGGGAAAGATACCAGCAGAAACTTTGGACCTGTCGATGACGCAGGGTGGACTGATGAAGAAAATAAAGGATTATTTACAGTTAGTCAAGCCATCCTTAAGTATCATGGTGGTGTTCAGCAGTGTAATCGCTTACCTGCTGACCCCGAAGGTTGTGAAGCTGGACTGGGGGATGGTAGGGTTGCTCTTTGCAGGTGGGATGTTGGTGACAGGCAGTGCCAATACGATTAACCAGGTGGTTGAACGGGATACGGACGCGATGATGAAAAGAACCGCGAAACGGCCTGTTGCTTCCGGAAGGATGAGCGTGGAAGAGGGCTGGGCCTTTGCAATAATTACCGGGATCGCCGGGGTGTTTATCCTCGGTTATTTCTTCAACTGGTTATCTGCGGGTCTGGCTACATTCAGTCTTTTCATGTATGCGTTTATCTACACGCCGCTGAAAAAAGTGAATTCCATTGCCGTCCTCGTAGGTGCAATTCCCGGGGCGCTGCCCTGCCTGATTGGCTGGGCTGCCGGGGACGACCAGCTGTCGCTTGGGGGATGGGTCCTTTTTGCGTTCCAGTTCCTCTGGCAGTTTCCGCACTTCTGGGCAATTGCCTGGGTGGCACATGCGGATTATTCCAATGCAGGGTTTAAACTCCTGCCGGCGGATAAGGGACCAACAAAATTCACCGCGTTCCAGACAGTGATGTATTCATTGCTGCTGGTACCGGTAACGCTCGCACCCTATTTCATTGGGATGAGCAACTACGGCGATGTGAAGGGAATGGTCAGCCTGGGACTGATAGTGGCGGCCAACCTGTTTATGATCGGCCGTTGCCTGAAACTGTACCGGACAATGGAAGTGAAGGCGGCAAGGAATGTGATGTTTGGAAGTTATATGTACCTGCCGGTTGTGATGCTGGCATTACTGATGAGTAAGATCTGATAAATATAAAGCGGCAATGGAATTGGTGACAAAATCTGAACAACGGAAAAAAATCCACCCCCACAAGTTTACCCTGTGGGTAGCCATCGCGAGTATCATGATGATGTTTGCCGGTCTGACCAGCGCATTCATTGTCAAAAGCAACCTGGTGGGCTGGAGTGACGTGAAACTGCCAAAGCTGTTCTGGGTATCCACGGCAGTGATTATCGCCAGCAGCATCACGGTGCAGATGGCATTACGCTCTTTTACACAAAGGAACATGACCGCGTATCGCGGACTGATTGCTACCACCGTTGCACTCGGCATCCTGTTCGTGGTGCTGCAATGGCTTGGTTTCAATGAACTCTGGCAACAGGGGTATCACTGGAAAGGATCAGCCGGCGCAAGCCAGTTCCTCTATATAATTTTCGGTTTACACGCGATTCACGTGCTGGGAGGGGTGATTGCCCTGCTGGTGATGTTCATGAAAGCGTTTTTCGGGAAAGTGAAACTGTACAGTGCAGTGCCTGTTGATGTGGCCGCCACGTACTGGCACTTTGTAGATATATTATGGATTTACATCCTGCTGTTTTTTATCATTATCGGGTAGGAAGGTAACAGGGCGGATTTTAAAAACTTTTGGATAATACAATTATGGCGACAACAGCTACAGCGCAGACAAAATGGTGGAGTGGTGGAAAAAGCCCCTTCAACACTGAATATGGTAAGTTGATGATGTGGTACTTCCTCATGAGTGATGCCTTTACATTCGGCGCATTCCTGATCTCTTACGGAAGTATCCGTTTCAGCCAGAACTTCTGGCCCGACCCGAATGCGGTGTTTAACGCGTTCCCGGGTGCCGGTCATGCCAACCTTCCGCTTGCCTTCGTGAGTGTAATGACATTTATCCTGATCATCAGTTCTGTAACCATGGTACTGGCAGTGCATGCAGGCCATAACAACAACAAGAAGGATGTGGTAAAATGGCTGGCATGGACAATCGTTGGCGGGTTCGCTTTCCTTGGTTGCCAGGCATGGGAGTGGCATCACCTGATTACCGGTGAACATGCTACCCTGATTGATGGTACTATCCAGATGGTGGGACAGACCACCCGCGTAAACCCATGGGGTGACCTCGTACACGGGCCTGAACTGACCGCAGCATTGCAGAACAGCACCCAGCATACACTTGCGCAGATTGTTTCAGAACACAGCCATACCTACACCCACGACCAGTTGATGGGAATGCCCAAACAGCAGCTGGTTGACCTGGTGAATGAAGCGGAAGTGCATATCCGCAGGAACGGTCCGGTTGCCTTTGGTGGTTATTTTTATGGCATCACCGGTTTCCACGGTTTCCACGTATTCAGTGGTGTGGTGATCAATATCGTGATGCTTGTGATGACCCAGAACAATGTGTTCGAAAACCGCGGCCATTACCTGATGATCGAGAAAGCCGGTCTGTACTGGCACTTTGTTGACCTGGTCTGGGTATTCGTATTCCTTTGCTTCTACCTGATCTAACAGAAGCACTACGTTCAAAACGGATTAAAAAAATTGTAATAAAAGATTATGCAGCATACGGAATCAGCATCGGAAATCACATTCCACCATCACATTGACGAGAAGACGTTCAAACGGAATGTAATCCGCACCACGGTAATCCTTTCAGTGATCACGGTGATCGAACTTGTTATTGGCCTTATCATCTATACGATGCACAAGGGACCCGATCCCAATACATACGTTGTACTTGCATTCAAAGGCCTGGTGTGTATCCTGACCCTTGCGAAGGCGTATTATATCGTGTCCGTTTTCATGCACCTTGGTGACGAGATCCGCAACATGATCATGACTATCGTGGTTCCCCTGCTGCTTTTTGTATGGTTTATCATCGCCTTCATCGTGGATGGCAACTCTTACAAAAACCTGCGGAATGACTACGACAAACATTTCCAGGAAAGCACAACGCCGGCTTCACATCACGGGGCTGCCGAGCACGCACCGGAACCCGAAGCACCGAAGCCCGGTAAACAATAACTGCAACCTTTTGTTTATAGAACCGCCGGTGTAAGCGTCTCCTGACCTGCACCGGCGGTTTTTTTTAGAGCGGATATAAAACGGGAATTGTGAACAAGAAAGCATTTTACGGAATCATCATTGCGGCCATCGTGCCCATTGCCTGCTATTTTGTGGTGAAGGGTTTCAGCGACCGGAATGATTACATGCCGCATCATTTCCTGGCCGACAGCACCGTCACCACCGTGCGTAAGGGCAAAGAGTACACGGATACCCAATGGCACAAGGTCCCGTCGTTCCCGCTGAAGAACCAGCAGGGACAGGATGTATCACTCAGCCAGCTTAAAGGAAAGGTGATCGTTGCCGATTTCTTTTTTACCCATTGTCCCACCATCTGTCCCGCGCTGACTTCCAACATGCGCCGGCTTCAGTCTACCATCACCAACTCACAGCGGGTGGGTAACAAAACTCCGGATTTCCTGCACTTCGTTTCGTTCAGCATCGATCCGGAAAGGGATTCGGTGGAACGATTGAAATACTGGGCCAACCGGTTCCAGGTAAACCCCGAACAGTGGTGGCTGGTCACGGGCGATAAAAAGCAGATTTATGACATGGCCATCCATGAACTTAAACTAGGACTGACCGACGGGCAGGGCATCGATACCAATTTCATCCATACTGACCATTTCGTGCTGATCGACAGCAATATGCATGTGCGCGGTTATTACCACGGACTGGACACCGCCGATCTTGCACGGCTTTCCAGGGATATCATTTTCCTGAGTATGGAAAAAGATCCCAACCGAAAAAACTTCCTCGCCGGACAACTGCCCGTGATGGCTGCCGCTTTTATTGCGGCGTTTGTAGGAGTGGGCATTTTATTTTTTGTCTTCAGAAAACAACGCAGGTATGCTGACAGCAGTGTGGAAAAAGAACGACCGTAAAGCAACAATCCTTATCACCATTTTCTCCATCGTCGTATTCACAGCCGTTGCGCTGCTGAGCAAGGTGCATATTGACCTTGACCTCGGATTCGACGTCCATATTTTTGCCCTGTTCAATGCGATCGTCAACTCGCTGGTGGCGGTACTGCTGGTGGCAGCACTGCTTTCCGTAAAGACAAAACATTACACCACACACCGCAACCTCATGATGGCGGCCATGGTGCTCTCCATTCTCTTCCTGGTGAGTTATATCAGCCACCACCTGCTGGCAGGTGAAACAAAATTCGGCGATACTGATTTTGACGGGCTGGTAAGTGAAGCTGAAAAGGCGGCTGCAGGCAGCACAAGGATGGTTTATTTCATCATACTGGTCACGCACATCCCGCTGGCAGCAATCATCCTGCCCTTTATCCTGTTCACCGCCTATCGCGGACTGACCGGTGATTTCCAGAAACATAAAAAGCTGGCCCGTATCACCTGGCCGATCTGGTTTTATGTAGCCGTAACCGGAGTGATCGTTTACTGGATGATCCACCCCTATTACCATTAAGCACAACCGTGACTATTGCCGAAACACCACGACTCCTGCTCCGTCAACTGGGGAAATCCGATGCGGCATTTATTTACCGCCTGGTAAATACAGAAGGCTGGTTGAAGAATATCGGCGACCGGAATGTACACTCGGTGGAAAACGCGGAAGCCTATATCGAACGTACCGCCATTGCAAGTTACAAGGCAAACGGGTTCGGCCTGTGGATGGTTGAGTCAAAAGATAACCATGAGCCGATGGGAATCTGCGGCCTGATCCGCCGTCCCGGTCTGGAAGACGTGGATATCGGATTCGCGTTTATGCCGGGTTTCCATGGAAAAGGATTTGCAATCGAAGCTGCTGCTGCCACGGTACAACAGGCTGCGCGAGTTGGTCTCCGGAAGCTGGTGGCTATCACCCTGCCGGCAAACAAGCCTTCCGTCAACCTGCTGTTGCGGCTTCGATTCCGTTTCGAAAAAACGATGACCCTGCCAGGCGAAACAGTACCGCTAAACCTGTATAGCCTCGATATAAAAAGTTGACCGGCTTTCGCGGAAATCTTAAATTGGGACTGATCCCCGAATAATCATTTATGGAAATTCTATTGTATTGCCTTGCTGCATTCGTGGCCGGATTCCTGGTTGCATGGATTTTACGGAAACCGGCACCCGCAGATACCAGCGGTTATGAAGCCCGGCTCGCCGCATTCCACACACGTGTGGTTTCCCTGGAACAGGACAGGCAGGGCCTGCCGAATTCTGTTTCCCAATTGAATATAAGCCTCGCAAAAGAAACAAAGGACCTGCACCAGTCAGATCTCAAAGTGACCGAACTGATGACCAGGCTGGAGAGCCGCGACTATGAACTGGGTACGCGCAGGGATGAGTTGCTCTCACTCAGCCAGCGCGTACAGGCGCTGGATTCCGATCTCGCCCACAGCCGGCGCGAACTTGACAGATCCGAAACAGCGCTGAGATTCCGCGACCAGCAACTGGAAACAAATAAAAAGGAGCTCGAGGAAATCGGTCAGCGGTTTGCCCGGGAGTTTGAAACGCTTGCCCGGAAAGTGCTGGATGAAAAAACCGAACGCTTTGATAAACACCAGGAGAAAAGCCTCGCCGACATCCTGGGACCACTCAGGGAAAATATCACTCAGTTCAAAACGGATTTTGAGTCGAGGTACAGTGCTGAATCACAGGAACGCATTTCATTGCGTGAACAGATCCGGCATATGGTTGAGCTGAACCAGACCCTTTCCACCCAGGCCAATAACCTCACCAATGCATTGCGTGGCCAGGTAAAACAACAGGGCAACTGGGGTGAAATGATCCTTGAAAGCATCCTTGAATATGCCGACCTGCAGAAGGGCATCCATTATTTTCCGCAGGAACATACCTTGGGTGAAGATGGCGAAAAGCTGTACCCCGACATTATTGTAAGGTATCCGGATGACCGCAGTATTGTGATTGACTCCAAAGTATCACTACTGAATTATGAGCAGTATTCATCGGCCACGGATCCGGACATGCAGGACCATGCACTACGGCTCCTGCTTGCCTCGGTGTACAGGCATATCGACGGACTCAGTTCAAAAAAATACCAGGAGGCAGTCGGGTCGCTTGATTTCGTGCTGTTGTTTGTCCCCGTGGAAGGCGCATACATTACCATCATGCAGTCCGATCGCGCGCTGGCTGAATATGCGTATAAAAAACGCGTGCTCCTGATGAGCCCGACCAACCTGATAGCGGCTATGAAACTGGTATACGATCTGTGGAAAAGGGATGGCATTAACCAGAACGCGCAGGAGATAGCCGAAAAGGCGGTGAAGATTTATGAAAAGCTGGTTGCTTTCCTCGAGGACTTTGACAAAGTAGGTTCGCAGCTCGACAAGGCTGTTGGTACCTGGCAGGATGCGCAGAAAAAACTCCATACCGGCAGGGGCAACCTGATCAGCCAGGCGCTTGGGATGAAAAAAAAGCTGGGGCATAACAAACCCAGCCGGTCGCTGCCCGCAAAACTGGAAGAGCTTGCCGGGGATGAAACGGAAGAGGAAACTGGCGATGAAGAGCAGGCCACTACACCGTGACAGCGCTGATGGCACAGGCTTTGAGGCTGTAAGCCAAACTAATCCATATGGCAAAATATTCAAAAAAGGCCGGCGAAAAGGTCGGTCGTGTAATGCACGAATTCAAAGAGGGCAAACTTAAAAGCGGCGGCAACGGACAGAAGGTAAAGAGCCGTGAACAGGCAATAGCCATCGGTCTTTCAGAAGCAAGGGAAGAGGGAGCGAAGGTGCCTTATAAAAAGTCGCCCGGTAAAAAGACGGAAGCAAAGAAAACCGCGAAAAAGAAATCCGCGAAAAAATCAACAGCAAAAAAGACCGCCGGAAAACGGACAGCCGCAAAAAAGACCGCTGGAAAACGGACAGCGTCCAAAAAGAAAACCGCGAAAAAGACTTCCCCGAAAAAATCAACAGCAAAATAACCCACCGGTAAAACCGCAGCCAGGAAACGCGGTACGGCATAAAAACCAACAAGGAAGTCGCCGGAAAAACACCAAAAAAATAAGGATTTATGAGTTGACTACAGCTCCTCCATTGGGATGTATAGTCTGTCCTGTTATAAAATTGCTTTCATCCGATGCGAGGAACACATAAGACCCTGCAATCTCCACTGGCTGCGCCGGTCGACCCACCGGTTTGTCCTGCCCGAATTCTGCCACCTGCTTCTCGTCAAATGAAGCCGGGATCAGCGGTGTCCACACCGGACCAGGCGCAACGGCGTTTACGCGGATCCCTTTATCAACCAACGCCTGCGAAAGGCTGCGTGTAAAACCGATTATAGCCGCTTTTGTGGAAGAGTAGTCCATCAGCAAGGGATTTCCCTTGAATGCGGTAACAGATGCCGTGTTGATGATGGTACTGCCTTCCTTCAGGTGCGGCATGGAAGCTTTCACCAGGTAAAACTGCGAGAAGATATTTGTGCGGAAAGTTTTTTCAAGCTGTTCAGCTGAAATGTCTTCAATATTTTCCTGGACATACTGCACAGCCGCATTGTTGACAAGGATATT
>SEAD01000278.1 GCA_004173355.1 Chitinophagaceae bacterium
CGATCAACCGAATTCGGACACTGAACTGCATGAACTGTTCGTGGACGAACTAAGAGATATACTGGGGGCGGAAAGACA
This sequence comes from Chitinophagaceae bacterium, assembly GCA_004173355.1. GTDB lineage: Bacteria > Bacteroidota > Bacteroidia > Chitinophagales > Chitinophagaceae > JBEVJC01. The sequence continues at coordinate 79 of SEAD01000278.1, forward strand.
GCTGCTGAAAGGACTTAAAAGAATGTCCAATGCAGCTGGCAGCGAGACCCTGAAAACCGCATTTGAAAACCACTATGCACAGCCGAAGGACAGATCGAAAGACTTAAGGAAGTGTTCTCCTCTATCGGACTAAGCGCCAGGGGAAAAAAATGCAAGGCCATGGAAGGTCTGCTTGAGGAGGCGGACGAGCTTGCCGAAAGTTTCCAGGAGCATCCCGATGTGCTGGACGCAGCTTTGATATCCGCTGCCCAAAAAGTGGAGCATTACGAAATAGCCAGCTACGGCTGCCTGGTCACCTATGCGAAACTGATGGAGCACGAACAGGTTGCCGAACTTTTGGGCGCCACCCTTGCAGAAGAAAAGGAGACCGATTCCCTTTTAACGGAAATCGCCGTTTCGGAAGCTAATTCCAGGTCTTAAGATTATTACCAGATCCGCACCGTTCAGGTGCGGATTATTTCGACCTTTCCAAGCTCCCGAGCACCATTTGATTTACATCAAAAATACCCGTCCGGCACCTTGACGCCTAAATTAACGTTTCAGTAACTATGAGCAACTTCCTTACAGAAACTCATTCGATTCATAAAATTAACTTACAGGAAATTATTATATTCGCACAGTTAATATACACCAGATGTCGAAAACAGTTTACCTTATCGATAAAGATCCGGCAGTAATCGACGTGATCAGTCTCATGCTTGAGGACGAAGGCTTCCATACTGTCGTAGCCTCCAAGCCTTTTGCGATCCAAGAAGTCCGTGACATAGATCCTGCACTGATCCTATTGCACAATGGCCTGGACAATCATGGCGTGGAAATCTGCACGGCCTTAAAAGCGGACACCGAAACCTTGAAAATTCCGGTCATCATGAGTTCTACCAGCATCAACCTTCCCGAGTTGAGCTGCAATGCAGGCGCGGAAGCCTACATCTTTAAACCATTCGACCTAGCGGACTTTTGCGCACTGATCAGAGCAACGCTGTCCAGTCCAGACAAAGCCTGCAAATAGATTCCGGTTCCAGCCGACCCTAAAATTGACTGCCACTGTAATCAGGATAAAAATCCTTGGCTGCCGATCCAGCTTTTTCAATCAGCGATTTGCCTTCTCTATAGTTAAGCGGATCGTCTGGACAGGCGCATCCATCAATGCCTTTCTCAATTCCCTGTCGGAGCCGAACTTGAGCTTTTCAAGCGTTCTTTTCTCGAAGCTTACCTCAAATCTTTCTGTTTCGAAAGGCCAAGGCTCCACTATCAGCGCTCCGCAGCACCTCACAGTATGTACCTTTCCATTTGGTCCCCTACTGATTTCAACCGCACGCCCTTCCGGGGGAATAATGCCCTGGCAGATAAGAAGCGAAAAGGCGTCGCAGAACTCCAGCAGCGCATAGGCGCGATCGACTTCCGCCGAGGTGGTGCCTGCTTCGCCCATCCATTTTTTTTCTTTGCGCTTGAGCGATTTCAGCAATGGCCCGGCAGCGGGCTCCTTTCCGTGGGTAAAGGCGATGTGCCTGGAAAGCAGCAGTGCAATAAAACGGCTCTTGGTCAATGCCATATCCATGAGCTGCCGGCTGGCATCCTGCTCGAAAACCATGTCCCTGAAATTTTTCGGGGCACCGTTGCCATCGATCAGCGGATTCCGCTCAAACTCGTTGTACACATCGTCATGTTCGGCAGTAGCGATCAGCGTATCCACCCACCTGCTTGGCTGGTCTGCCAGTTTCCACCTCGCGCAGAGCTGCCCGGCCAAAAGGCCATGGGAACGCTGGGTAACAAAATGCCAGCAGGCATCATTATAGTAAGCGATCATAACTTTGTGTAATTTTGCATAGGTATAAATAGTACATAACCAGCTGCAGTGCGGCTGACGCTTCCCTGGGATACCCCATAGGATTAACCAAGATGCTGCTTTTCAACCTTGCCGGTAGCATTTACTTTGATTTCGGTATTCAGCAGCCTATAGCCAAAAGTTGCAAATACGGCAAATACCATATGGGCCGGGATGCGCTGCAAATAGAAATCGAACTTCCTGTTGTTGGGCGGAAGGGGGTGCAGGCTGAAAGTCGCCTTCCAGATGAGCATGCCCAACAGCCCACTTAGTATCCCCAGAACAATCCCGTTTTTTAC
>SEAD01000030.1 GCA_004173355.1 Chitinophagaceae bacterium
AGCAGCTCGCGTTCTTTCTGCGGGATGGAACCCAGCAGGGCAGTGTATTTTGAATTGGTACCGGCGAGGTCCTGTTTACCGGCTGAGAGTGCGCGGCGCTGGTTGTTTACATTTTCCAGAATCGTCGGTTTCACTTTATTGATCTGGTCAACGATACTCTGTACGGCAGGGTTGTTTTCACCGGTGGTTCCTTTAAGGCGCTCATACTGCATTTCCAGTTCGTAGAGACGCTGTGTCTGCGTAGCAAGTACCGGATCGGTAATACCGAGCGTGGACGGGATGATGCTGCCCTTGCCAGACTGGCCTGCTACATAACGTTGCACCTCATTCAGCACGGCCATCTGCATATCGAGGTCGCTGATCTTAAGGTCATTTGCACCTACGGTCTGCAGGTAGAGCTCACCCTGTGCACTGATATTAACCACTTTGTTCTTCGTACGGTAGTCCTGGATTTTACCTTCCACGGAATCCAGTTCGGCCACTACATAGTTCAATCGTTTTTCAACGAAATCCAGTGTATTGGCAGCAAGGGTGTTCTTGTCACGGATGGCGGCACTGTTGTACACGCGGATCAGTGCGTTGAGTATATCCTCTGCCCTTTTTTTGTTATCGTCTTCGTACGCAATATTGATGATGGTTGACTGTTTGCTGGAAGCAATTACAGTAAGGCGGCCCAGCAACTGGTTGGCAGCACCTTTTACCGGGTTCAGCGCGAAGAAATAGGAACGGTCAGTTTCCTGTTTGATATTTTTTTCGTTGGGGGTGAACCGAAGGATTCCCCATGGAGTGGTGACCCACTGGTTGTATGCGTAATCCACGCCGTTCACTTTCACGTTCGCGGTTGAAGCCACAAACGGTATACGTGAAGCCACGGTGAAAGAATCGAGGTAACGCGCTTCGATCCCGATCGGTGATGAGTTATAGGTTGCCTTGTCCGCAAACTTTTCCGATACAAAGACCGGTGCATAGAGATGGAGATCCTTTACCACCTCGCGGGCGAGGGTGCGGCTGCGGATCACTTCGATTTCGTTTTCTACATTCTTTTTACCACCAAACATATCGAGCGTTTCCATCACGGAAGTCTCGCTGGCGCCCTGCTTGTCATCCTTGATGAGGATGGTCGCGCTGGAGCGGTAGAATGGTGTGGCGTACTTGAGGTAAACCCATCCGCAGGCGACACTGATCACGATCAGGCCGAGCAGCAGGGGCCAGTACGGCAGGAATTTGTTGATAATCCCGCGGAAGACACTTTCTTCTTCTTCGGACTTATAGGAGTAATTGAGTTTCTCTTCCATACTGACTGGGTTTAGGTCGGGTTTAATAATTTATTTCTGCGGTTGCCTTTACTGGCTTTACCTTATAATACGATGTGAACCATTCAACGAAACGTTCGATACCCCGTTCGATCGGGGTATTGGGCTGGTAACCGGTACGTGCGATCAGCGGCTCCACATTGGCATATGTGGAAACCACATCACCCGGCTGCATTGGCATGTACTTCTTGCGGGCGGGTGTACCCAGTTTATCTTCCAGCACTTCCACAAAGCGGAGCAAGTTGACCGGGCTGTTGTTTCCGATATTGTAAATGGTGAAGGGTGCGCTGGAACTGGCGGTAGTGAAGGACTCCCCTTCCGTTACCTGGCCCGGTGCCGGCGGCTGCGGGATGATTCGCACGATGCTTTCCACTATATCATCGATATAGGTGAAGTCACGCTGCATCTGTCCCTCGTTGAATATTTTGATTTCCTTGCCATCCACGATGTCTTTTGCGAAGGAGTAGTAGGCCATATCGGGGCGGCCCCATGGACCGTATACGGTAAAGAAACGGAGACCGGTGGTTGGCAGGTTAAAAAGATGGCTGTAGCTATGGGCAAACAGTTCGTTCGCGCGTTTGCTCGCCGCATATACGGAGATCGGGTGATCCACTTTATGATCGGTAGAGAAGATCTCATCCTGGTTCAGGCCGTAGACACTGCTGCTGCTGGCGTAGACCAGGTGATCGATTTTATGCTCCTTACACATTTCCAGCAGGGTTACAAAACCCATGACATTGCTGCTGACATACGTGTAGGGATTTTCAATACTGTATCGGACACCTGCCTGTGCGGCGAGGTTGACGACTACCTGGATTTTATGCGTGGCAAAGATGCTTTGCATCAGCATACGATCTTCCAGGTTGCCCTTATAAAATGTAAATCCAGGACTGTCGTCGCTGATCACGGGTGAAGCATCCGTTACACGCTCCTTCATGATGCCCAGTTGCTGGAGACGGGCATACTTCAGGTCAGTATCATAATAGGGATCGATGCTATCGAGACCGATCACAGTATTTCCTTCGTCCAGCAGGCGCTGAGCCAGGTGGAACCCAATAAAACCGGCGCTTCCGGTAACCAAAATTGTCCGCATAAACCTGTTTAGTGTTTTTCTGAATCGTTTCTATCCATCCGGCAAACAAAACATCAGAGGGCCGCTCACTGGCGGCCCGTGACCATTGGTCGCTACTGACTAACGAACCACGATACTGATCACTGTGGCGATAAGGCCCGCTGCACTGATCAGGATCGGCAGGTTCTGCCGCGTCTGCGTGGTAGCTGCCACTCTCGCTTTATTTGGTTCAACATATATAATATCACCTGACTGCAGGTAGTAGTAAGGTGAAGTAAACAGTTCAGCGTTGTTGAGATTGATCCGCATGACCGAACGTTTGCTTTCGGATTCACGGATCAGCATCACGTTTTCCCTTTTACCATAAAGGGTAAGGTCACCCGCGAGGCCGATTGCCTCCAGCATGGTGATTTTTTCGTTCGGTACGGTGATCACGTTGGGCCGGGCTACTTCCCCGAGTACGGTGACCCGGAAGTTGAGAAACCGGATAGTTACAATCGGGTCTTTCAGGAGCTGGCGGGCTTGAATTTCCTTTGCGATCTGGTCACGCAGCTGGTTTTTTGTCAGGCCCTCTGCCTTCAGGTTACCCAGGATCGGAAACTGGATTACACCATCGGTATTGACCAGGTAACCCAGGTTGCTTCCCGGTGCACTGCTGTTTTGACCCGGGAGTACGGCATTTGCCGCCATGTTGTTAGCGATTGGCGGATTGAATATTATAGATGCCTCGGGGTTAAGACTGGTAACCGTGATGTTCAGGATGTCACTTTTCTGGATAATGGATTCGGGAATGGTGCCGGTGGCATTAAAATCGCCTTTTTCGGTACCGCTGAAATAGGTGACTTTCTGGGTGCTCGTACAGGAGGCAGCCATTACCACTACAAAAAGACCAAGGACAAATGCTGAAACAAACTGACGCATAGCGTTAATATCTAACGATTAATAAAGTAAAAAAAATTGAGGATAGTGGTGCTGAAGGGATATCGAAGGGATATTGAAGCTATGGCAGGCACCGCGAAGGTAAGACATCCGGCGTTGGGACTGCTGGTTAACTGTTGACCAGGACACCGGAAGTCACACTCCATTAGCAATAACTGGTCCGATTTTGGGCTTTCCCCGGCAGTGACCATGGGAAATTTTATTTTTTTTCTAATATAAGCGTAAGATGAAGAAGTTTTTAGTCCCCCTTTTTTTTGTTACTCCTTTTCTTCTTCATGCACAGATAGGTATTGACACCCTGAAAGGATCCGGTCCCAGTGTGCCCATTTCGGAGTTTGGCGCGAAAGCTGATGGCGTGACCGACGATTACCCTGCATTCCTCAAGGCAGCAAAGGCTGGCGCAAAAATTATTTTACTGGAGGCAAAGACTTATTTGCTGGATAATAATGCCGGTGAGCGGCTTGACCGGATGGTTATTTTAAAGAATACCTATATCGTTGGCCAGGCAGGCACGGTAATAAAGTTTACGTACAGCGGTCTTCCCCTGTTCACTTTCCTTAACTCAGATTATGCGGGCATTGCCTGTGTGAAGTTCCTGTATGCGGGCAAGACCCAGGAGAGTGCCGATTATGCCTTTCCCCGTTTCCAGGAAAAGCTTGGTCTGAAGACGCGTGTGGTCAGTGGTCCGGCCGAATATTCAGGACCGGTCTTTTCTTATAATGCCAGCAATGCGTTGTTCCGTGACCTGGTATTTGAGAGTGAAAAACCTGGTGACCTGGCGCATGCCATCGGTGTTTGTATAGATGTAAAGGGTGATGAAGACAATGATAAGACGGTAAGTGGTTTGAAGGTGCTGAATGTGGCTTTCAACGATTGTAATATGGGCATGCTCATCAGTGCGCAGCGTGATTTTTCCATAACGGAAGTAAGCTCGAGGAGACGATTCGGCAACAAGTATTTTGCGCCCGGGCATATCCTTTATTTTACGGGTGGGTACAGCGCGAAAACCGTCAACAGCAAGGGTTACATCGCAAAGCTCACTGATTACGGAGAGCCGATTACGATGTTTGAAAACCTTGCCCCGCTTGCCTGTAAGTTTGTGGAAAATTGTTTGTTCGAGGACATTACCTCCTATCATCCCAATGGGATCTGCCAGGGCTTCATGAGTTTCAACAATAATGTAATGAGGCGTGTTACCTGGATCAATAAATCGAATTACACACCGGAGACGCCGATCATGGATTTTACGATCCATAATTCGACTGTTTCAACTGTGAAGAATAACCTTTTTGAAGACATTACCATTGAGTCCGACTCAGCGTTTGTGCGGATCTCCAATTCATCGAAGTTGTCTGATGGGTTCAGCGGGAATAAGTTTATCGGATTCAGGATAAAGCTCAATCCGAATTTCAATAAAGGACAGAAGAATCGCTCTGCCGTGTTCGATATACATGGCCATGATAATACCATCGATGCCACCATTGAGCTGACGGAAGCGCCCGATGCCGTGAATTACAACACAGCAGTGGCGTTCAGGTCAGGTACGGGGAATAATACTGCAGATGTAAAAACTACGGGGGCATTTAAGGGAAATAAGAATTTTACCCGTGAGGTAGGAAGTGTCGGGATGAAAAATAAATTCCGTTTCAAAGATTGATATATACAGACGTTGTTCTTTCCTATAAAAAAATTACTGTAGATTTTTTTACCCTTATGTAGAATATATTCAACTTATAGAAATTATTACTACTATACCCAACCTTTAATTTTGACGTGCTGATGCCTCAAAAGCTGAGTAATGAGTTTTCCACTTACCTTCACACTGGTATCGTTTTTGCACGTGCCCAGTCACCACCTTTCGATATCCTCTCTTTAAATGCACGCCTGATTCCATTTTCTACGATTGCCCTGCCGTGTTACCTTCAAAATTACCCTAGATGAATCCCAAGCGAGTCCTTCTTATTGGTGGCAATTTCAGCCCTGAACTTACCGGTATTGGAAAATACAATGGTGAGATGGCCAGTTGGTTTGCGAAGGAAGGGATACATTGCACGGTTATTACTACGTTTCCCTATTATCCTGAATGGAAGGTTGACGCCGGGTACCGGAAACAATCCTGGTTTTACCGGACCGAGCGTAATAACCTGGCTGGGAAAGGATCTGTACATGTTTACCGTTGCCCGCACTATGTTCCAAAGAAACCATCGGGCTTAAAACGGATGATCTCTGATCTTACTTTCTTTATGTCGGCATTTGTTCAGGTATTCTTTTCATTTTTCCATAAGAAATATGATGTGGTGATTGCTGTTGCCCCACCTTTTCACGTTGGCTTTCTTGCCTTATTTTATAAATGGATCACCCGGACGCCGATGGTCTATCATATTCAGGACCTTCAGATCGATGCCGCAAAGGAGTTGGGCATGATCAGGCAGAAAGGCCTCCTGAACCTGATGTTCAGACTGGAAGCTTTTATCCTGAAACGTACTGATTGGGTCAGCAGTATCTCTTATGGCATGATCCGGAGAATTGGCTCAAAGACTGAAAAAGAAGTGGTATTCTTTCCAAATTGGGTTGACATGAGTGGTCTTTACCCGTTATTTGACCAGACAGGACTCAAAAGCAAATTTGGCTTCAGGGAAGAGGAGAAACTGGTATTGTATTCCGGAGCGATCGGCGAGAAACAGGGACTGGAAAATATCCTGCTTGCAGCGATGGAAATGAAGGATGAAAATATCCGCTTTGCAGTTTGCGGCAGTGGTCCTTACAAAGAGAAGCTCCGTGTTATGGCGGAAGAGGGCGGACTGACAAATGTAAGTTTCCTCCCACTGCAGCCAAAAGAGTCATTTAATGATTTCCTCAATGCAGCTGATCTCCATCTAGTTCTCCAGAAGGCTAATGCCAACGATCTTGTAATGCCTTCCAAGTTGACAGGTATATTAGCGGTTGGTGGTTCAGCACTTGTGACGGCGCCCGAAGGATCCAGTTTATATAATTATATATCTGGACATGAGATAGCGACATTGGCTGAGCCGGAAAACCTGGTGTCCCTTGTAGCGGGTATCCGCATAGCCCTCGCTGATCACAACGTCAAAGAGATCCGAAGTAATGCGTACAGCTTCGCAAATGAATATTTAAATATTGAAAAGGTGATGCCCAAATTCCTTGCTGATCTGGTTCCTGCCGGAACGCAAGACGTGGCAAAACCCAGTGTAAAGGTAACAAGACAACCAGTGCAGGACGTTAATCGTAAAGAGGCTTTTGAAAAGCCGCTCCGGGCCTGACGATAGCCCATTTGAAACTCAAATTCTACGTACATCCGGGTTGGCCGGACTATATATCCATACCACTGTGTGTGCATCCTGCCCATTGCAACCACAACCTGTCATCAGCGGACATCACATCTTGGTTTGTGACCCACCTTGAAATTCAGGGAATTTGCAATAAAACATAACCGGCTGGCGCGCTCGTGAAGCTCAAGGGCTTTCTCCGTCATCGATTCATGCGTTACCAGTACTTTGGGATACAAGGTGACCGATACAAAACGGCCACCCTCCGCTCCTTCTTCCATCACGCCGCGGGCATCATCGGTATATCCCACCACCACCACCCCCGCATCGGAACAAAGATGTAAGTACCATAACATATGACAGGTGGATATGGATGAAATGAACAACTCTTCAGGATTGTACCGGTCCGCATCACCGCGGAACGCAGTATCGGACGACGCGGGAATGGTGAGTTTGCCGTCCACAGACACCTCATGCTCCCGGGAATAGGAACGGTAGTCGGCTGTGCCCTGGCCGCGATCGCCGGTCCACTTTACAGAGACTTGGTACTGATGGGTTTTATTCATATATAAATGTAAATGGATTTTTGCTAAGGATCAGCGACTTGGCATTTTGGGCGATACCCAACTATAGGGAATTTACGTATACCACGCGCATTTACACGCAATTAAACTTGCCCACTTTGATCGACATGAGCCTTTCTTCCCTATTTTTACCGCACATCCATTCAGTAGCAAACACACACGTATATGAGAAAACATTTACTCCGTTTTTCCCTATTCTCCGTGTCCTTGTTAAACCTCTCTACACTTTTTGCCCAATATGGTCCAAGCCAGGCTGTCGTTACAGGTGGCGTCTGGATCAGCCGCGCACAGATGAACGTATCCGGTGTCACCGGAGGCGTCAACGGTAACAGTACCGCTGCCGGCGCGTCGCAGGGTTTTTCAAACAATTCTGCCACTACTTCAGGTACAATCAGCCGTGGTTGCCTGGTGTCCACAAGGGTCACCATCCAGCACGCAGGCTCAGGTACCAAACAGTACAACTTCCGGCTCTACGCAGACTGGAATAACGATGGCGACTTCGCAGACGCAGGTGAAATCCTGGCCGATCTCAATGGGGCAGTCAATGCTTCACCAGGATCCGTTGACCTGGACGCCTTCTTCCGCGCCCCTTTCCCGGCAGTCAACGGCAATATCCGTTTCCGCTGGGCAGTGCGTGAAGGTGGTGCGGCCGCCACCACCGACGGTGGTTACATCGGCGAGATCGAGGACTACTCGCTGACCGTCAGCACCAACAACGCACCAGTGCTGGATGCATCCGGAAGCCCGGCATTCAACACCATCCTGGAATCACAGACTACCAATCCGGGTATGCAGGTTGTCCGCGTAATCGAATCGACCCTCCCGGGTGTTACCATGATCGCTGACGCAGGAACCTGCGCCACACAGGGTATCGCGCTCTTCGGCACCACTACCGTCAACGGCAGCTGGCAATACAAATTAAAGAACGGCAGCTGGACAGCAGTAGGCGCGCGCTCCGCAACAAATGCCCTCCTGCTGGATGACTCAGCCAGCCTGCGTTTCGTGCCAACCGGCGTCGGCACTTCCACCATTTCATTCAGGGCATGGGACCGCACAGCAGGTACCAACGGTGGTTCTATCAGCCTGCCTGCAGGTGGTGGCAGCAGTGCCTTCAGCACCGCATCCGAAACCGCATCCATCAACGTCATTGCAGCTGCCACAGCAGAAGATGACCTGACGGCATTTATGGTCGCACAACAAAACGGTTCGAACAATTACAACCTCCTTTCAAGCCTGGTTGGCTCCACTGTCAAACAATCCAACCAGCTGACTACCGACAACCTCCTGGGTGTGGGTCGGGATATCGTGCTTGACCAGGTCAACGGAAACCTTTTCTGGATCGGTGGCGCGAACAACGCCAGCATCATGCGCTCCACCACGACGGGTAGCTCAGTGAGTGAAATTGTACCTGCCGACGGATTTACCAATCCATCCGGTCTTGTAATGGTGGCGAATGACCTGTACATACTTGACAATTTCGGCATCTCGGTAATCAGTGCCACAGGAGCGTATGTCAACTATTTACCACTGCCGGATCCGTTCTTTGGTACAGCCAGCGACATTGAATATTACGGCGGCCGGCTCTATTTCGCCTGGCAGCCAAATTTCACTGGCGCATACCAGATAACCGCGATGAATACGGACGGAACGAACGTCCAGACCATTTACACATTCCCTTCAGCCACGGTTGTACCAAAAGGTCTTGACATCGCCAACAGCCTGATCTATTTCACCGAATTCGACGGCACGTCTACCTCCTATATCCGTTCGATCCCGATCACGGGTGGTACGGCCACAACACTTGCCACCGGCTCCAACCGCCTCTGGCAGGACCTGATCGTAAACGTAGCCAACAACAAGATCTATTTCGCAGACATGAACCCCGCACTAGGTGACGGATATTTGAAATCAATCCCACGCGCGGGTGGCACACCTTTAAAAGAACTGATCCTGGACAATCCCGTGGCCAGTCTTGCACTCTACCGCGATCCTGTTGCACTCCCGGTCAGCTTTGTATCCATCAACGCGTGGATCCAGGATTCACGCAACATCGTGGAATGGGTCATTGCGCAGGAAGATAATGTAGCCAGCTATGTGGTCGAACGCTCATCCGATGGCCGGAGTTACACTGAAATCGGAACTGTTGCCGCAATCAACCAGCGCCAGTACCAGTTCGCCGATGGCGCGCCACTGACCGGTGTAAATATCTATCGCATCAAGGCAGTGGACATCGATGGAAAGTATCTCTACAGCCCGATCGTACGACTGGTGCGAGGGGATAATTCAAAAGGCGTAGCGGTGTATCCGACCCTGGTGACCAATAGCCAGTTTACACTGCGCCTGCAGAACCTGACCAGCGGACAATACCAGCTGCAGGTTGTGAGCAACAGCGGCCAGACAGTCCTGACCCAACGCATCCAGCACAACACAGGTGTGACGGCAAATACCATCAACCTGCCGGCTTCACTTGGTAAAGGCGTGTATCGCGTCCTGGTCACATCAGGCGAAGAGAAGTACACTACGAACATTGTAGTTCAGTAAGCGGTGCACACACCGTCAGGAAATAAAGAAAAGCCCCGGTATACAAAACCGGGGCTTTTTTATGCTACACACAAACTAAACTCAGAATGAATAAGCGGCACCAAGACTCAACACACTGAGTTTGATTTTTTCACCGCCCACTTCCACTTTATTGATTTCGGAAAAACTGAATGAATAACGGAGATTCAGTTGCAACCCCTTAACCGATGACTCCGTGAATTTATATCCCACACCAAACGGGAGACGTACCTCCGTTTTTTTGTAGTATTCCTTGATATCAACCGTCGGGTTGTCATTGTAATCCTCTTTTGCAGAAAGCAGGTATCCGAACTGCGGACCGGCTTCTGCAAACAAATTCCCCGTAACCGCGTAGCGGAACAGCACCGGCAGCTGCAGGTAATCATAGAACAATTTGTCGTCGGCATCATTGGAAATGCGTTTGCCATTCCCCCCTTCGCGGGAATACAGCAATTCGCCCTGGAGGGACATCTTTTCCGACAGTGCGTAATTCACAAATCCGCCCACGAAAAACTTTGGGGTGATTTTACTGTCAAAATCCTTGTTCGTCATTGTCGCCTTCGCCAGGTTCAATCCAAGCTTCGGTCCGTAAGTAACCTGTGCATCCAGGGTCATCGCAAAAGTGAGCAGCAGTGCGGTCGTAACCAGTTTCATTGTAGTATTTTTTGATAATTAAATGGTGGCGGAACGGGTTGTTATCCGGTCCTGCCGATACATCGGTGAAAAAGATATTTGTCACCAATTTCATATCAACCCAAAACTATCCCGCGGCACTCCTGCTTCCTATACCAGCAATGCAGTACTTCTTCTCCCTGAATTACAGTAGACGCCAAAACAAAAGCCCCGTGAACCGAAGTCCACAGGGCTTTTCAAAAAATGATCCTTTACACGTTAATTCGCCGTACGGGCTGAATTACCGGTAGCAGGTGTCTTTGCAGCATTTGCATCGATTGTGCCATTGGTGATGAATTTGATTTCCACGGGCGCAGAGCCACTGGTATTACCAGGCTGGCCGGATAAAAGCACCGTGTAGATCTTGTTGGCTTCAACAGTAATCGAACGCGTGGCACTGATCGTCCCTCCGTTGTTCACAGCAAGCGCAAGTGCACCGGCGGGTACCGACCGGAAAGCCGATACCGTTTTGTAGGCAGCTGGCTCATTCACGGCTGTACCTACAGTAACAGTAGGCTGGCTGGAATCAGGGATGGCATTGATATACCGCACATACGCAGATCCGTCCGCCGTAAGGTTGGTGATATCATCGTTGACAAACACGTTTGAATAATTGTTGTTGGTACCAACTACAAACACCGTATAATAAGCTGAATCGGCAAAGCTGAACGTACCTGAACTCAGGCGCGCACCACTGGCTGCATTATACGATTCCACGCTCCGTTCACCGGTATACACCGGGAGGTAACCACCCGTAAAGTTTCCGTATGGCAGGTTATTCACAGCATTGTTGCCACCAAGCGCAATCCCTGCACTGGCTACATCGGGAGCGAGGTTAAATGCCATAAGACCGGCCACGGGCACATCCGGGTTGTTGGAATCATCATTGTTCTTGTTGCAAGCTGTCATCGTCAGCAAGAGCGCACCACTGAAAAGGGCGATCGCACGGGTACGCATTGAAGGGAATGGGAATTTCATACTACTCTCCTGTTTTTGTGTTAAAATAAATCGTTGTCTAAGCAGCTTCGTATTGGTAGTATGACCGGGAATCCGGTGCTTTATATTTACGAAAAAACAATGCCAGCGGGTTGTTTCGGACAGCTTTAACCCCAACCTTAAGGCCTCCTTAACAACCGGGCGATTAATCCGGTGATGGGCGTGCAGAATGGCAGAATTTCCGGCAAAAAAAGGTCAGCGGTGAACAGATGCACAGCCTACCCGCAAAATGGCAGGGTTCATGTCTTACAAGCTGTGTTCAAACACCAATGATGAATATACCTTCGGCCGCCTATCGTCTCCAGTTTAACGCATCTTTCACTTTCGCTGACCTCGACGGTCTGTATCCCTATCTCGATTCACTGGGGATCACGGCGATTTATGCCTCACCCATCCTTCAGGCCAGTAAAGGAAGCCAGCATAATTACGATGTCAATAACCCGGATAAAATCAATGAAGAAATCGGCACCGAAAAGGAACTGGCCGACCTTACGATCGAGCTCCGCAAACGGGGCATGGGATGGATCCAGGATATCGTACCCAACCATATGAACTTCGACAGCAATAATGTCTGGCTGAAAGATGTGTTTGAAAGAGGAATTAATTCCTCATACGCCGGTTATTTTGATATCGACTGGGAACACCCTTTCAGCCCGGGAAAACTGATGGTGCCACTGCTGGGGGAACCACTGCAGGATATCCTTCGTGACGGCAAACTGCAGCTGCTTTTTAAAGAGGATGGTTTCCACATCGGCTACTTTGACAACCATTTCCCCTGCTCCCCGGAATCATACGACCTGATCCTGTCGGCGATCGATCCGGGGATAAAAAATGAACTGGCCATTATCTCGGCCAATACATTACGACTGCGCGACCACAATATCAGCGACTGGACAGAAGCAAAAGCTGCCCTGACAACCGCCCTCTTTAATCATGAATCGGTCATCACCGAAGCACTGGAACGGATCAACAGCGATTCGTCCTTTATGCAGTCACTGCTCCGGGAACAACATATCGTACTTACGTATCACGAACTCTCCAATACACAGATCAATTACCGCCGGTTCTTTGCAGTGAACAGCCTGATCTGTCTCCGCATGGAAGAACAACAGGTTTTTGATGATTACCACCGCTATATCCACAGCCTTTATGAAAAAGGCTATATAACCGGTCTGCGGATCGACCACGTGGACGGACTGAAAGACCCGAAACAATACGTGGATCGCCTGCGTGCACTCTTCGGTCCGGAAGTTTATATCATCGTGGAAAAAATCCTCGATATCAAGGAAGACCTCCCGGAGATGGACATCCAGGGTACAAGCGGTTACGAGTTCCTGTCGTATGTGAACCAGGTAGTAACCGACAGCAAAGGCTCTGAGAGGTTATTGCAGCTCTACAACGAGCTGGCGCCCGATTTCAGCGACTACGAAGCCATTGTTTTTGAAAAAAAATTCAATTTCCTGGGCCGTTACTTCAATGGCGAGTGGGACAACCTGATGCGGCTCCTGCTCTCACTGGACATCATTGGCGATGAGGAAATCCGTACCGGCCGGCTGAAAAATGCACTCGGTGCGCTGATGGCGGCCTTCCCGGTGTACCGGGTTTATACCGACCGGCTTCCGCTGACCGAGCACGATGAACGTGTATTTGGCGAAGCCTTCGAAAAAGCATATGCCAGGAAGCCTGACCTGAAGTACGAACTGGATGCGCTGCGGGAAATCACCAGGGACCATCCGGACGATGTTGTGCGCGCCAACAGACTCGTATTTATCCGCCGCATGATGCAATACACCGGACCGCTCGCGGCAAAGGGCGTGGAAGACACCACGTTTTTCCTGTATAACCCGCTTATATCCCACAATGAAGTGGGCGACCAGCCCTGCGTGCTTGGTATCCCCGTTCGCGAGTTCCATGAAAAAATGATCAAACGCCAGTCGAAGAACCCGCTCAGCCTCAATTGCACGTCCACGCATGATACCAAACGCGGGGAGGACAACCGGATGCGGATCAATATTATCAGCGAACTGGCTGATGAATGGAGCAAACTGGTCAACTACTGGCAGGAGATCAATGAGCCCTTCCGTAAACAGTTGCAGGATGTAAAAGCACCTATCGTCAATGATGAATACTATCTCTACCAGACACTGGTGGGCGGTTTTCCTGAAACGCTCAACCGCGACGATGATCACTTCATCGAACGCACAAAGACATTCTTTATAAAAGTACTGCGTGAGTCCAAACTCATGAGCGACTATATCACACCCAACCAGGATTATGAGGCCGCATCGATGGCTTTTATTGATCACCTGCTCGATCCTTCACACCAGTACCTGCCTTCTATCCTCCCCTTCCTGAAAAAAATTATCCGGTATGCCAATACCTATGTGATGCTGCAGACCATCCTGAAGTCCACAGCTCCCGGCATCCCCGAAGTATACCGCGGCTGTGAACTGTGGGACCTGAGTTATGTGGACCCTGATAACCGCCGCCCGGTTGATTTCATCAAACGCAAACTGCTGCTGGATGAACTCAACCGTATCGAATACGAGGAAGGGGTTGACAAGGCATTGGAGTTTGCGGTGAACCATTATGATATCGGCGCGGAAAAAATGTTTGTGACCAAGGAGATCCTGAACCTGCGCCGGGAAGACAACGAATTATTCCTTCGCGGGGAATACATACCTCTTTATCCGGAGCCCGGTGGCGAGCGGCATGTGATAGCCTACCTGCGCCATCTTGGTGAAAAATGGCTGCTGGTTGTACTGCCGCTGGGCATCGTGGCAAACCAGGGCAAACCACTCACGCTCCAGCTACCCGACAACGTTCCCCTTTCATGGACCAATATATTTACCGATGAGACTCTCAGCAATCGCCGTATAGAGGTATCTGACCTGTTGCATAAATTTCCGGTGGCAGTACTGAAAAACACTTAAGAAGTTTGGTTTTTCATTATATTGTCAACTAAAGGCAGATTAGACAGAATATTCTCTATGATAAAACTGAAGGGCTTACGCTTCCTATGCTCTGTAATGCTTGTTGTGTCTATAAACGGACCTGTTGCCCTGTACGGACAACAGGCCGCCAGCCCGTCCCTTGACTTCGTTTACCGGAAATGGAACAACCAGACCGGCCTCCCCCAGAATACTGTTTACGATATGGTGCGTGACAGCGCCGGATACCTTTGGGGTGCCACCGAGGAAGGACTGTTCCGCTTCGATGGCGCCATGTTTTCGCTGGTTGACCAGACCACCCACAAGGAACTCCCCTCCCATACTTTTTATGACCTGCTGCCGATCGGACGCCAGCTCTGGGCTGCAGGCCGCAACAATATCGTGCGCATTACCGACCGGGTGGAAAAGATCTGGGACCTCGGCCACAAGGTCAGTGGCGGCTGGATCAAAAGTATCGAGAAAGACCAGCAGGACCGTGTGTGGATCGGTACCAGTACCGGTCGCCTTTATTACATCGAAAATGATTCATTGTATACAGTTCCCAACTGGCAGGCCGGTACCGGCACCGCAATTGAATCCCTGTTCTGGACGGGCAATGCGATGCTGGTGGGCACGGGTAAAGGACTTTACCGGATTGACAGCACAGGGGGGAAACCGGCGTCCGTTCCGCAGTTTGCCGGGGTTTCCATCACCGCCATCATCGGCGGGGCACGCAACTCCTTATGGATCGGTACCGCCAACCGGGGCATTTACAACTACGACCAGGACACGGTCCACTACACCGTCGCCGATGGCCTGAAACAGAATAATATCAACAGCCTTTTTTTTGACAAACAACAACGGCTCTGGATCGGTTTCCAGAGTGCGGGTTACCAGGTGCTGGACAATGGTGAATTTATCAGTCCTGCGCAACCGGAGACCGAACACGACGGGGTACGGTCAATCCTGGTGACCGACGATAACCTGGTCTGGATGGGCACCAACTCTTCCGGCCTTGTACAGATGCGGCACGCGCAGGTCCGCAGTACCGACGGGTCTGCGGGACTCAACGGGAAAATCCTGCTGGGTATATACCAGCATCCTTCGGGTGAAATATGGACGGGCACTGCCGGTCGCGGTGTTACGCGGATTATGGATGGCAGGGCTACGGAATTCAATGTTGCGACCGGACTTTCGGGCAATCTCGTGCTGGCCATCACCGGTCGCGGGGATTATGTGTACGTCGGTACCAATGCAGGGCTTGACCGCTTCAACCGGATCACCGGGAGATTTGACAGGCACTATACAACTGCAGATGGACTGCAGAATAATTCAATCCTGGCATTAATGGCAGATACACGTGGGCAGGTATGGATCACCACGAGGCTGGGTGGTTTGCAGCGGCTTGACCAGGATGATAAACTCAGTGTGTTTTCCCTGCCGCTGGAACTGGCGCAATCCAACCTGCTGTCCCTTTTTGAAGATGATAAAAAAACGGTGTGGATCGGTACGCGCAACCTCGGGCTCATCCGGATTGACAGCACTGACCAGGTACGTCATTACCACACAGACGAGGGTTTGATGGCGGATATCGTCTATTCATTTTACCTCGATAAACAGAAACTGTTGTGGCTTGGCACCGACAAGGGCCTGGTAGCCATGGAGGCCGGGAAGTTCAGGTTGTTCAATACCGAGACCGGTTTGCGTTTCAATGAAATATACCGCATCCTCGAAGATAACAAGGGATATGTATGGCTGAGCGGAAACACAGGACTGCAAAGGATCCTGGCCAATGACCTGATGAATGCCCGGAATTATGGCGGGCCCGATACCCGGGTGCGTGCCCGGCTTTTCAACGCATCGGACGGCATGCCCAATTCCGAAACCAATGGTGGATTTTATCCCGCCGGATGGAAGATGCTGGATGGTACATTGTGGTTCCCGACATCAGCGGGTGTGGCGGTAGTGGATGAGAACATGGTTTCTGAAGAGTCCAGCGAGCTGGACATCCATATCCAGTCGCTCCGTTATGCCGACCAGGAATTTTTCCAGGGACAGGCAATCCGCATACCGCCAGGTGTGTCCAATTTTGAACTGCGTTATACCAGTATTGATTTTGCAAAGGCAACCGATATCCGGTTCTTCTACCGGCTACGCGGCTTCAGTGATGAATGGACAGCTGCGGGTAACCGACACGTTGCCTATTTCTCCGAACTGGCACCGGGTGATTATGTATTTGAAGTCCGTGCCGAACGTTATGGCTACTTCTCCCCTACTGCGGTGATGGCCTTTACCGTGCGCCCCTATTTCTACCAGACACCCTGGTTCAAGGGACTGGTGTTTGTATTCCTGTTGCTGGTTATCCTCGGCGTGATACTGTGGCTGCGACAGTCGGCCCGCCGCAAGATCCTCGAGCAGCAGCGTATTACCATGGCACAGATCCATGGCCAGGAAAAGGAACGGCAATTTATCAGTGCCGAGTTGCATGACAGCGTGAACCAGCAGCTCACAACGGCGAAGCTTTTCCTCGATTTTGCAAAGTCGAATGAAGCGATGAGTTTCGAACTGATGGCGAAAAGCGAAACGGTGATCCAGTCGGTAATCAATAATATCCGCACTCTTTGTAATTCCCTCACCCCGCCAAGTCTCAAGGATATCGGGCTGAAGGAAGCACTTGAGGATCTTGTGCATTCCTACACATCGGTGGGCAAGTTCAAGGTCAACTGGAATTTTGAGATTGATCCCTCCGAGCTGGCAGAGGAACTGAAATTTACCCTGTTCCGTATCACGCAGGAACAGATGCAGAATATCGTACGGCATTCCACCAGCCGGAATGTATGGCTGGAGTTCATCTCCTCACCCACACACCTGTTGGTGAATATCCGCGATGACGGCCAGGGATTTGATCCGAAGACCCAGCGTTTCGGTCTTGGATTTGAGAATATCAAAAACAGGCTGGTCCTGTTCAATGGTCGTCTTGAGCTGAAAACCGCACCGGGTAAGGGTTGTGCGTTACACATCACCATCCCTCTGAAAAAGCTCACCCCTCCGCAGCAGCCTCCAGCAGGGCCACATCCAGTTTAACCATTTTCATCATGGCTGCCATTACCCGTTTGGTTTTTTCCAGGTCTTTGCCTGCGAGCAACCTTGGCAGCGCCGATGGCACTATCTGCCATGTCACCCCGTACCTGTCCGTAAGCCAGCCACACTGCATCGGCTGTCCACCTTCGCCGAGTTTGTCCCAGTAATGATCCACCTCCGCCTGGTCGGCGCAATCGATACTCAGTGAAAAGGCCGGGGTGAGTGTGTAATGCGGTCCTCCGTTGAGGATGGTTAGCGGGATATTTTCGAGTTCGATACTTGCCACAAACATTTCCCCCGCCGCACCGTTGCCCCCTTCACCATGGCGGGACAGGCTGACCAATTTACTTTTTGTGAAAATGGAAAAGTAGTAGTTGACGGCTTCTTCGCCATTTTTTTCCAGCCAGAGGAAAGGAGTAATCTTATTCATGCCAGCGCGTTTTAGTGTATGAAGTTAAAACGTACGGATGGGGTTCCGGGGTGTTGTTTGCGACAGTAAATGGGTTGTTCCGGACAAAAATTTCAGGCCAGCGCAGGGTTGGCGACCTGCGACACCTCTTCGTTGTCCGGTTGCCTGCCCAGATTAGCCGAAGCCGTTTCCCAGGCATGTTTTGCCTGCAGGATGTGGCGTTCGGTATGGTACACCACGAAACGCATGGTATCACCCAGCCGCAGCCGGATCAGGTGGGTCAGCGAGATGGCGGTTTTTGTATTGGTAATATCTTTCTTCAGTGAATCAACCAGCAGGGTTTTAAGTTTTTCCTGTTGTTTGATAAACCGGTTGAGTGTGATATAGGTCAGGTGCGGATTGGCAGGGTCCATTTTACGGACGGTTTTGATCTTCCGGATCCTGCCTTCCTTCACGCGGATCGCTTTAACAAAATAGTCACCCCAGATCCCCGATGTGAATGTGCAGTCTACCTTGGGTTTTGCCTTGAGCAACTGGCCTTCGATTTCCGGCAGGTAAAAATTACCGTAAAGATTCAAGTGTTCGATCGCTTCCAGCATACTCCAGGTGCCGGCATTGGGTTTATAGTTGAGCGTGTCAATATCGAGCTTAAGGAATTGGTTTACCGATGCAATG
Source organism: Chitinophagaceae bacterium (assembly GCA_004173355.1). Lineage (GTDB taxonomy): Bacteria > Bacteroidota > Bacteroidia > Chitinophagales > Chitinophagaceae > JBEVJC01. The sequence continues at coordinate 18,518 of SEAD01000030.1, forward strand.
GCCTCATCGGTCAGTGCCAGCAGCTCCTCCACGAGTACCTGGTTTTTGATTTTCATAACATTTGCTTTTCACAAAAAAACCTTCCGGATTTTCCCGGCCTTTGATTGACACCTGGTGTCCGGACGCCGGACAGGCGGGGCGTTTCCTGGGCCATGCGAAGATAAGAAGAGATGTATTGTAACGGTATTACCTGTAAAAAGTTCGGACGGCGCTCCGGTACGCATTGTTCATCCCTCATTGCGCCATTTCGAGGCATCTTCTTTTTCGTCTTTCTCGGCATCTTCAGGTGACTTGCCGGAGGTTTTTTTTGCGACTTCCAGGGCTTTCTTTGCGGTGTCCAATGATTCTTTTGTTTCCTCAGACGTCTGGTTATCCGTCTGGTTGTGTTTCTTTTCCATGATTGTATTTTTTAAAATAAAAAGGCTGTTTCCGGGTTGATGGAAACAGCCTGACCTTGATTTTACCTGATCAGAGACGTTAACTTTTTGGAGGCATTTTCCTCGTAGTGTCTTTTGGATAGCGGTGTTTGGCGGTATCGCCTTTCTTTTTACCCGGTACCGTATCGGCTGCTTCATACATGGACAGTTTCGTATCGCTGGTACTGGTTCCTTTTGATGTAAAGGCGGAAGCCGTTACTACAGCGAGACCGATGGCTGCGACAAACATGAGTTTTTTCATATAAAGATGTTTTTGTGTTAGTGAATTGTTGGTAACGGATCAAAAACGCTGCCATTTGGGTTTACCGGAGCGGGCGGCCAGCAAAATTCCCCTTCTGCAGGTTCGCAGGGGAACAATGGTTACACGGATTGCCCACAATCAGTACCAGCAGCTGGTACTGCCATTCCAGCCGGTGTTTCAGGGGCATGAAGTTTGCCCGCTTCCTCCCATGGAGCCACAGAAGCCAGCCACCGGATTTATTGAAGTCACGGGAGCAAGGGAACATAATTTAAAAAACGTATCAGTCAGTATACCGAGGGATGCCCTCGTGGTTTTTACCGGTGTATCGGGTTCGGGTAAATCGTCCCTGGCCTTTGGCACCCTGTACGCCGAGGCGCAGCGCCGTTATCTTGAATCGGTATCCCCGTACGCGCGACGCTTGTTTAACCAGATGTCCGTCCCGGAAGTAGACAGCATCACCGGGTTGCCGCCAGCCATTGCACTCCAGCAACAACGTGGTTCAGGTACCACCCGTTCATCTGTAGGCAGTGTCACCACTTTATCCAACCTGCTCCGTATGTTATTTTCCCGTGCGGGCGATTATCCTCCAGGCCAGTCCATCATATACGCCGAAGCATTTTCCCCGAATACCCCCGAAGGGGCCTGCCCCAATTGCCATGGACTGGGAAGGGTATACGAGGTAACCGAGAAATCGATGGTGCCGGATGATACGCTGACCATCCGCGAACGTGCGGTCGCCGCGTGGCCACTGGCCTGGCAGGGACAGAACCTGCGGGATATCCTGACCACTATGGAGATCAATGTGGATGTACCGTGGAAGGAGCTGCCAAAGAAAACGCGCGACTGGATCCTGTTTACCGATGAGCAACCGGCCGTACCGGTTTATCCCGGGTTCAGCATGAAAGAAGTAAAGGAAGCCATCCGAACCAAGATGACACCAGGTTATAAAGGTACATTTACCGGTGCGCGTAAGTATGTATTGCAGACCTTCTCCACCACACAGAGTGCACTGATGAAAAAACGGGTCTCGCAGTATATGATCGGGGCCGAATGCCCGGTGTGCAAAGGACGGCGGCTGAGGAAGGAATCGTTATCGGTAAAATTTGCAGGGCTGGACATTACGGAGATGTCACGGCTCCCGCTCAAACAACTCTCAGTGTTATTCAAACCGTTTGCCGAAAGCAACGAGACCGATGCCGAACATCCGGAAAAAATGATTGTACGGTCACGTATTGCCCTGGACCTGATCGGACGGCTGGAACTCCTGCTGCGACTGGGTCTTGGCTATCTTTCGCTGGAGCGCAGCACTCCCACCCTGTCACCGGGCGAATTGCAGCGGCTCCGTCTCGCAACCCAGATCCATTCGAATTTATTCGGGGTGGTCTATGTGCTGGACGAACCATCCGCTGGGCTGCACCCATCCGATACGCAGGCCTTACTCGATGCGCTGGACTTACTCAAAAAATCAGGCAACAGTATTTTTGTTGTGGAACATGAACTGGATGTGATCCGCCGGGCCGACTGGATCGTGGATGTGGGTCCGGCTGCCGGCCAGCACGGCGGGGAGATACTGTATAGTGGACCGCTGAAAGGATTGAAAACAATACACAGTTCGGAAACCGCAAAATACCTGTTCAGTGACCATCCCTTCAAACCCGGAAACATCCGCAAACCATCGGGCCAGCTCGTGCTGGAAAATATCACGCGAAATAATCTCAATGGGATAAATCTTTCAATTCCCCTTGGTGTGTTTACCAGTGTAACTGGTGTATCGGGTTCAGGCAAATCAAGCCTGGTCAGCCAGGCGCTGGTTGAGTTGCTGGGTACAGGGCTGGGTCATAAAAATGAACCCGCAGAAGAAGAAGCAGACCTGCTGGACGATGCCGCACCGGTGGTTACAGGTGGCCGTATTTCCGCAGGGCTTGACCAGCTGCGGCGCCTGATAGTAGTGGACCAGAAACCCATCGGACGTACACCCCGATCGAACCTGGCTACCTACACCGGATTGTTTGACCATGTACGCAAACTCTTTGCAGATACAAAACTCGCAAAGTCACGGAAATACGATGCGGGCCGGTTTTCATTTAATGTTACCAAGGGTCGCTGCGACAATTGCCAGGGCGAAGGTTTTGTGATGGTGGAGTTGTTGTTCCTTCCCAGTGTATATGCCCCGTGCCCGGTATGTAAAGGCACGCGTTACAATGAAAAAACACTGGAGGTCTTGTACAGGGATAAAAATATTGCCGATGTGCTCGGTTTGACGGTGGACCAGGCTGCTGCATTTTTTGTGGAGGAAACGGCTGTGAGCCGTCCGCTGGAAGTGTTACAGGAAGTGGGTCTGGGATACCTGCGGCTTGGCCAGTCCGCCACGGAACTTTCCGGTGGCGAGGCCCAGCGGATCAAACTTGCAACCGAATTACAGCGCATGCAGAAAGGTGATTCCATTTATATACTTGATGAACCGACCACAGGCCTGCATCCGTCGGATGTGGAGAAACTGATGAAGCAGCTGGAACGACTGGTAGATGCGGGCAACACGGTGATTGCGGTGGAACACGACATGCGGGTGATTGCCGGGAGCGACCATGTGATCGATATCGGACCGGGCGCAGGTGATGAGGGTGGCAGCATTGTGGGAATGGGCACACCGGAACAAATAGCAAAGTTGAAAAAAAGCCGGACAGCGGAATTCCTCCGGGTATTCCTGGGCAGGTCATCCTGATCTATTCAAGCCCGATCGTTTTCTCCGTCAGGAACTTCCAGTATCTCCGTGGCATATGCCGCAGGTGGAGTTTGGTATTCTTCCGCTCTTTGATATTGACATGGGTAAAATAATGACCCCACAGGCGCTGGAAGGCTTTTTCGGTTTCATTGAGCTCCACGGGTGCTGATGCTTCCCCACTCATACTTACGGATTCCACTTTCTCCAGGTCATAATACAGGCCATACCCACGGCGACTGTCATAGATCATCCACCGCTGGTCGGCATAGCGCGACTGGAAATGTTTCCGCAGTAATGGCAACACATTAAAGTCCGGCTCGATCTCCGCAAAATACAAACCGTCATCCGATAATCGGAACCGGATAAACGCTTCCATCCGGTGTTTCTCGCGATGCACTTTGCGGGCCATGTCCGTCACATATTTCACCGCCGGATGGCCATAGTCATTTTCTGCATTGGGTACCGGACCCAGCACATGCCGGATATAAAAGAGTAAAAACATTTCCATCCCCTTTTCTCCCGAAAGGAATGCATAACAGAATTTGCGTAAATCGGTTTTTGAGAGACGGGTGGCGAGTTTTTTCCAGACCCTGCCTGCGCGATGCGGATCCGCTTCAATGCGGCGTGTATCCATGAAAAGCTCATCCTGTGCCTGCCCTTCCGGATAAATCCGCGCATCGGCATCTTTAAAAACATAGACTTCGAAGACCGCGCTGAGCAGGCCTTCGAAGCTATGATCGTAGACATAGGAAGCCATTTAAAAAAGTGCCATCTGGGTGGACAATGCTGTTTTATATTTACTGTCACATTCAGCGAGGATCCTCGCACGGACCTGCTCAATGCTATAATCTTTCTGAAAAGAGAGAGCCCGCTCCCCCACAATAAAATGTTTCGCACGGTTATAGGCAATCCCCATCTTCTGCAGGTGCTCACTGGTCAGCCAGCGGAATTTCCTGGCCGCAACAATCTTTAATGCAGAACCAATCCCGATCCCCGGTACCCGTTTTATCAGCCAGAGATCGGCTTTGTTTACATCGATCGGAAACAATTGCATATTCCGCAATGCCCATCCCAGTTTGGGATCGATATCCAGCGGCAGATTGGGATTTTCAACCGAAACAATCTCATTTACGTTAAAACCATAAAACCGGAGCAACCAGTCTGCCTGGTATAAACGGTTCTCACGGATCATCGGCACCGGCGTGCCAAGTACCGGGAGACGGCTGTCATTACTGATCGGCACATAACCGGAATAATACACCCGCTTCATGTTCATTTTTCCGTAAAACTGGTTGGCCAGTTGTAATACCTGCCAGTCATTTTCCTTTCCGGCCCCGATCACCATCTGCGTGCTCTGACCGGCCGGCGCAAACAGCGGTGTCTTCTTCATCACCTTTTTATCCTCGCGGTTTTGCAGGATCGCTCCCTTGAGGTACTTCATCGGATGGATCATGTCCTTCCGGTTTTTATCAGGGGCCAGTAATTTCAACCCTTCTTCCGTGGGCATTTCAATATTCACACTCAGCCGATCCGCATAAAGACCCGCTTCATGCAACAATTCAGGACTGGCACCGGGTATTGTCTTCAGGTGGATATAACCATTGAAATTATGTTCGGTCCGCAGCTTTTTCGCCACCAGCACCAGGCGTTCCATTGTGTAGTCCGCATTGGAAAAAATACCGGATGAAAGAAACAGGCCTTCAATATAGTTCCTCCGGTAAAAATTGATGGTCAGATCCACCACTTCCTGCACCGTGAATGCCGCCCGCTTCTGGTCGTTCGACTTCCGGTTGATACAATATGCACAATCAAAAATACAGTGGTTCGTCAGCAGGATTTTCAGGAGCGATACACATCGTCCGTCTTCCGTATAGGCATGGCAGATTCCCATTCCGGTGGCATTACCTAAACCTTTTGTATCGTTCTTCCGTTTGCTTCCGCTTGAAGAACACGATACATCATATTTGGCGGCATCGGCAAGGATGCCCAGCTTTTCCTGGATTCGTTCCCACATACCTGCAATTTACTAATATTGTTAGCACGTACTAAAGATTTTATCATATATATTTTGCTGTTATTTCTAGGGGAAAATCCTGAGTGGACCGGGGTTCCACAACTTTACATCTCCCCGTGCGTTATATCTTCGTGCAACGGCACTACAACAACAAAGACGAATATGAGTACTACAGATAATAACAACAACACGAAAAAGGTAGCGGTAATAGCCAATACCAATCACAAAACCCATCTTATTGAGTGGGCATTCCACAACAAAAAGATCCTGGCAAACCATGAGGTGTATGCCAACGGTAAAACTGCGCTGGTGCTGCAGGGAACACTGGGGATCCCGGTTATTGAGCTGGCATCACGCACATTAGGCGGATACCGTGACCTTACAAAAATGATCACCCGTGGTGAGCTGGATATGCTGATCATCCTGAATGCGGATAAAATCAGCGAGAAGAGGCAGAAACAGATCAGTGAATTGCTGCATGCGGCAATGGAGCAGAATATTGTGGTTGCCGTAAACCAGGCAACCGCAGATATTGTGGTGAAAACACTTGGTAATACCGGTGAGGCTTCGGCACACCTCAGCGCAGTGGTTTAACCACTCCCCAGCGCAAGGGTGTAAGAACTTCCCCGGGTGGTCTGAATTAATTGGAAAGTCCAGGCTGTTTTGTGATCGCAGTGACCGGTTTGATCCGGTAATGCGGCATAAAACAGTCTTTTTTATCCTGGTCGCCGCGAGTGATATGGCTCCCGCAGCTTCCCAGGCTGTTGGCGGGAAAAGATTTACCGGTTAACGGATAGGAATATATTTCAGGTCCCGGATCCCGGACACATTCGCCGAACTAACCGACACCGTATTGAAGGAGGTAACCGGAAAGAAAATATCCGTCATCACCGTCAATCCTTCATCAGCAAACAACTCCACCGAAGCGAGATCAACGAGCAGGTCAATCTTCACATTGCCGTTCCCTACCCTTGGCGCCCAGTGACGCGCGGCAAATGCTGGGTAAAAGCCGGCAGCCCCGGCAGCGGTCCGATCCATGTAAAAACGATTGGAAGGTTTATCAAACCCGATCACAAATTTTTCAGCGGAACTATTGGAAAAACTGATTTCAAAATTTTCGTCCTGAGTGGCAAACGATAACCGGAAGAGGCTGTCTTTTCCTGCAATCAGGATCTTCCCATCTTTTTCCGGCGCGGCATCCTTTAATACGGTACCCAGTTTTTCTGTTTCCTTTACCGGTAATGCCGCGAGAAAGGCTTTACCACCGGCTTCCTTCAATGAAAGTGTACGCGGTATGGTCATGGCGCTGCGCCATTTTTCCGTAGGGACTTTTTCCCCGTACAACCAGTTGCTCATCCATCCGATAAACACGCGGCGGTCGCCGGTATTTGCCACCGTCACACCTGCATAGTTATCCGTACCGTAATCAATGAAACGGGTAGTGGTATCGGAAGGGATAAATTCCTTGCCATTGAAATCACCGATAAAATATTGCGTGGCGGAGCCGCCATTGGGGCCACCCGGATTGATGCTTACCAGCAGTACCCAGGTTTCCTTACCCTTGTAATCGAGCGGGAACAGGTCGGGGCATTCCCATACACCCCCATGTGCACCGAGCTTCTGGCCAAACTCACTGAGCCTGGTCCATTCCTTCAGGTTCGGGGATGAATAAAAAGTGATGCGGTCCTTTGTTGCAAGCGTCATTACCCACTGATTGATTTTGCTGTTCCAGTTGACCTTCGGGTCACGGAAATCAACAATGCCCGGGTTGGGCAGCACGGGATTGCCATCGTATTTTACCCAGGTCATTCCTTTATCGAGACTGTAGGCAAGGCTCTGCACCTGGTAGTTGTTCTTTTTTGCTTCTGCCCCTTTCGGATCATGGTGGGTGAAGATTGCCACGATCGGGGTTTTGCCATTCTTACCAAACCCACTGGTATTATCCTTATCCACCACTGCGCTCCCCGAAAAGATATAACCAAGGCTGTCGGGGAAAAGAGCGACCTCCTCTTCTTTCCAGCTTATAAGATCAGTGGAAGTAGCATGACCCCAGTGCATGGGTCCCCAGGTGGTGCCATCCGGGTAATACTGGAAATAGAGGTTCCAGGTACCATCGAGGTAAAACATCCCGTTCGGATCGTTCATCCAGTGTGCCTTTGGGGAAAAATGGAATTGCGGGCGGTATTTTTCATTACCCGGCGATTTCAGGCCCGTGGCTATTGCAGAATCAGTGGGTACTGAAGGTGTTGATGTGTCTGAGTTGCAGGACACAAATACGATGAGCAGGAGGAAAAAAATACGGTATGGCATAACAAACGTTTTGAACCATAACCAATTTACGGAATGATACCGGTAATACCTCAGGGAGTGGTACTGAAAGGGATATTTACAGCCAGTTTATCCCAGGCGATAACAATCTCCCCGTCTTTATCATCGATGGCATTGACGGTAAAATCAAGACGGGGAGTAAAGGCATGCGGGACAGGTTTTACTTTCATTCTCAGCAGGTCTTCCTTCTCCTGGTAATCATCGGCCAGGTGTTGTTCGTATCGCGTATTGATGATAAAAGTCCATTCATCTTTACCCGGAATGGTGAACAGTCCGTACAGACCTTTCGGGATTGTTTTTCCCGCAAAAATCACATCGCGGTATAGCTGGATCGTGGTCGCTTTATGTGCGCCCGTAACCCATACTTTATCATAGGCTACCAGTCCGCCCCAGATAGTCCGGTCTTTCACCCCGGGTGAGGAATACTCAATATGTACATGCGTTTTACCGATGGTATTCATGGCAGAGCGCAGCGGACTGCCCTTGAGTGTGTCCTGCATGAGGAGGCCTTTGTTGAGACTGTCACAGTAATCAGCCGAACCCGATACCATTGCATGTTTTGAATGATCCATGCCGGTGCTGTCCGACGATGGCTTTTCGGTGACCGGACCATTGTTACAGGCCGCAAGGAGGACTACAAAGAAGAGGATACTTTTCATACTATCGGCGGTTTGGGAACCGCTGCAAAGTTATCAATCCAGGATCGGCAACTGGAAACTAAATGTGGATCCTTTTCCGGGTTCACTGGTGACCCAGATTTTTCCCGTTTCCCGTTTGATGATTTCGGAGCTGATAAAGAGACCCAGGCCGAGGCCGGGGAAACTCTGCTGTGCTTCCCCTCCTACGCGGTAAAACTGTTCGAACACCCGTTCCAGTTTTTCCCGAGCAATACCGATCCCGAAATCTTCCACACTCAGGATGATATGGTTGTCCTGCCGGCAGGTACGGATCACGATCTCGTCGCTGCCGGGGGAATATTTTATGGCATTGGAGATGAGGTTGGTGATTACCTGTCCGATCCGGTCTTTATCGGCATACACAAATCCGGCTTCTTCGTAATGCTCCACCAGCGTGTGCCTTACCGTGGTCCGCTGCAGGTCTTCCACCAGTTCCCGTACCATGGGGTTAAAATCAAAAACCGTTTCGTTGAACTGCAGTTTTCCCGCGGTGATTTTGGTCACATCCAGCAGGTCGCCGATCAGGTTGGTCAGCCGGTTGACCTGTTTGTCCATCCGTTGCATGAGTGCTGCTTCCCTGAGGTCGCCTTTATCGGTCAGCATCTGTTCGAGCAGTTGGGTATACCCCTTGATACTCGTGACGGGTGTTTTCAGTTCATGGCTGGCGATACCGATAAAATCATCTTTCTGCTGCTGCAGTGATTTCTGTTCAGTGATATCCACACAGGCACCGATATAACCGGTGAATTCACCGTTATCATCGTATTGCGGCTGGCCGCTGGCGGTGCACCAGTGTACAGTGCCATCGGCATGGATGATGCGGAAATCGACATCATAAAAATTGGTGCGGCCGTTTACCGAGCGGAAACGGTCGATTACTTTTTCGCGGTCGTCCACATGCAGGTAATGCAGCCACCCGCCTTTCATGTTGTCAGTGTAATGGCTATTGGTCCACTTCAGCCAGGTCTGGTTGATATATACCATTTCGAGGGCCGCATTGGTCATCCAGAGTGCCGTGGGTGCGGCGGTTGTGATATTGCGTAAGAGCTGTTCGCTGTCGGCCAATGCTTTTTTTGCCGTGAGTTCCGGTCGCATATCCCGCATCACAGCCCCGATGGCGACAGGTTTGCCGGTCACCGGATCATCAATACGGATGCAGTTATTGAACACGGGAAAAACTTCACCCGTATAGATATGCCGGACCATCATCATACCTGACCAGCGTCCGGTCCGGATAACAGCCGGTAAAATTTCCGTGCGTACCCGGTCATATTCTTCCGGTGCATGGAGGTCGGATACGGGAATACGTTTTACATCTTCCTCTGATACAAACCCGAGCATATTCCGACCCGCCTGGTTAATATAGGAATTGACGCCATTGAGGTCGAGGATCGACATCAGGTCGACGCTGTTATCTGCGAGGGATATGAGTTTCTGTTGCTCGACCGCTGCCATCCGTTCGCTGGTGATATCGAGTACGGTGCCGAGTAAGCGGAGCCCTTTGCCATTGACATCAAAAAACACTTTGCCTTCGGCACGGATCCATCGTTCGGGTCCGGAGGGCGGTGCTACCCTTGCTTCATAAAACAACCTGCCACTTACCATCGATTCGCGATGGGCTTCCAGACGGAGTTCCCGGTCATCCGGATGTATGGCCAGTTTGTAATCTTCATAAGGCCTTGGTTCATCAAATCCGAAGATGAGGTCAAACTGCGGGGAGGTCACCAGTTCACCCGTGTCAAAATTCACATCAAACATCCCCAGCCCGGAAGAAGCCATGGCCAGCCGCGCACGCTCCTCTGCCACTTCGAGCTGCAACCGGTGGCTCCGGAGTTCGGCGATACTGGCCGCTTCGTTTGTCGCCAGCCGGTTGTATTCGGTCACATCCGCGGGGGAATGCAGCAGGTAAATCACTTTCCCGGATTCATCCTTGATGGGCGTATTTGTAGCGGTCCAGTACCGTTCCTCAAACCGTTCAGTGCCGGGCACCGGGATATCATACCGGTAGTTGGCAAGGATATGTGTCTCCCCGGTGCGGATCGCCTCGCCGAATGACCAGGCCGAGCGGCTGGTATTATTGGAGGCTGCATCGCCGGGGTTGTCGGGGAATACGGAAAAGACCGACTGGCCAATCAGTGATTCCCGACGGGATTTGGTTGCCAGCAGGTATGCTTCATTTACATCGAGGATGGTGTATCCCGGCGCATCCGTGCCTACAATAAGACATGCCGCGGGTACATGACGGAAAATCAGGGAAAATCCCAAGTGGTTGGTGGTTGCGGACATACTGGGCGGGACTTGCGGGATCTACAGTTATGAATTTTGTGTAAGATAAAGAAGAATCAGGTCGAAAGGGCAGTTTGACCCGCCATCAAATCCATTTTTTGACAATTACCCGTAACTTGGTATATGTTTACAATTATTGAATTGGAATGAAGGCTGATCCGTTAGCAGACCCACAACATATACCCGGTTTTCTCCGTGGCGGAGGCGAATTAGGCAAACTGATCCGGGAATTCCCCTGGGAAAACACTTCGCTTGGCAGGCCGGATGAATGGCCCCAAAGCCTGCGGACCTCCGTGGGCATCATGCTCAATTCCCATTTTGGCAAATTCATATTCTGGGGACCGGACTACACGGTCTTATATAATGATGCCTATCGCGAGTTTCTTGGCGACGATGGCAAACACCCGCATATACTTGGCAAGCCTTTCCGCGAAGGTTATGCGGAAATCTGGACTACCTTAAAGCCGCTGCTGGATGGCATTTGCGCCGGTGGTCCCTCCTTCTTTATCCAGGACCAGTTGCTGCCCATTTTCCGGAACGGGAAAGTGGAAGAGGTGTACTGGACTTACTCGCTCGATCCGATTTACGATGAAGAGGGCAAGATCGGCGGCATCTTTGCCACTGCCTCCGATACCTCGGAGAAGGCGGTATTTTACCAGCAGCTGAAGGATGCGAAAACGGAAGTGCATGAAGAGAAATACCAGCGTGGCCTTGTTGAAAAAAGTGAAGCTTATTTCCGCGAGCTGACCGATACCGTACCTACCATTATCTGGATTACCGATAAGGATGGGTACTGCAATTACCTGAACCGTAACTGGTACGAACTGACGGGGCAGACACCCGAAGAGGCCGAGGGGTTTGGATGGCTGACCGCCACACACCCGGATGACCAGGAACGGGCGGGTCAGGATTTTGTGACATCGAATAACCAGCAGATCGCGTTTAAATCCATGTATCGCCTGCGTGTCAAAGACGGATCCTACCGCTGGGTGATGGATAGCGGGAGTCCGAAGTATGCTATCAACGGCGAATATGAAGGGATGATCGGAACAGTGGTGGATATCCATGAGCAGAAGATCGCGCAGGATGAAGAGAAACGATATGCGCATGAGATGGAGTTGCTGGTACAACGGCTGGGACTCGCCATGGAAGCGGGTGAGCTGGGTTTATTTGAAGTTGATATGGCCACGGGTGAAATTTATCCCTCAAGCCGTTTTATCGAAATATTCGGCGGGCTGATTGCCGTGCGCAACAGTGATTACGCTTCCATGATCCATCCCGATGACCTGGCACGCCGTGAAGCCGCCCACAAGCAATCGCTCGAAACCGGGGCACTGGATTATGTGGCAAGGGTGCTCCTGAAAAATGGACTGGTGAAATGGGTACGGTTCAAGGGGCTATTGAGTTTCGATGAAGCAAAGAAGCCACTGCGGCTCCGCGGCATTGCACAGGACATCACCGACCAGAAAGTACTCGAAACCCAGAAAGATAATTTTATCGGGATTGCGAGCCATGAATTGAAAACGCCGGTGACCAGCATTAAGGCCTATGCGCAGCTGATGGAAAATGAATTCCGCAAAAACGGGGAAATCATGTATGCAGATATGATGGTGCGGATCGACAAACAGGTGAACCGGCTCAACTTCCTGATCTCCGACCTGCTGGACGTAACAAAAGTAAACAGCGGCAAACTCGCATTCAACTATACGGTGTTTGACCTCGACCTGCTGGTGGATGAAGTGGGTGAAGACCTCCAGCGCATTTCACCCAAACATACCATTATACGGAAGCCCGGATTCTACGAATCAATCAAAGCGGACAGGGACCGCTTGAACCAGGTGATCACCAACCTTGTTTCCAACGCAATTAAGTATTCGCCCGGGGAAAGCCAGGTTCGTATTGAATCAGTAAGGGAAGGTGATATGGCTAAAATCTGCGTGACGGATTATGGCATCGGCGTCAGTGCGGAAATGCGCGAAAGGGTGTTCGAACAGTTTTACCGTGTCGGCGCCGGAGAGCACAAATATCCCGGACTGGGCCTCGGACTTTACATATCTTCGGAGATTATTACGCGGATGGGTGGCAGGATCTGGGTCGAGCCCGGAGTGGAAAAAGGCTCGGTGTTCTGCTTTACAATACCCATTGGCATCGACAACCCCGGACAGGAACGTGCTGAAGAAAATTAAAAACAAAGTTTTACGCAAATACGCGATGGGCAAGGATCCCGTCAAACGGATCATTTCCTTCTGGAAACAGGGCGGGGCGGATTATGATTATTACAAAGCCGCTGAAGACCCGGGCTGGATTGAAATATTCTGGGCACCCGCCTCCGCATTCCGTGCGCTGTTTGACCAGCTTGATATTTCCCGCACGCTGGAAATCGCCTGTGGTACCGGCCGGCACTCTTTCCAGGTGCGCGACCGCTTCGATCAACTCACCCTGCTTGATTCCTCCGCAGCCGCCATAAATCTTGCGAGGGAAAAATTCAGGGGGTTTCCCAATGTCACTTATATCCACCATCCATCCGGTACAGGACTACCCGAAAGCCTGCCTGATAATTCATTCAGCACCGTATTCTCTTACGATGCTATGGTGCATTTTGAACAACATACGATCCTCTCCTATATGAAAGGAGCTGCAAGGGTGCTGGTGCCCGGCGGACTCTGCCTGCTGCACTATTCCAATTTCCAGGCAAATCCCGGTGGTTTGTTTTCCGATAATCCCGGATGGCGCAACCACATGACACAGGAGATTTTCAACGCGATGGCTGCAGACGCAGGTCTTGAAATACTGGACACAAGGATTTTCAATTTCTCCTCCACCGATTCAGATGCGCTGAGCCTGCTACGCAAGCCAGTTGATAGCTGAGGCTGAAACCCTTTACCGGCAATAGTTCCACTACATGCTAACAAGTGTTTTTTGTTTTTCGCAAAGAAAAATTTGCGGGTAAATCATTAGCCCCTTACTTTTGTCCACCAATTTGGTAGACTTTAAACTTTCGGACTTATGAGTAATCCTTCAACACGAATGTGTATTCCCCGCCAGAAGCGATGCTGTTGATCCATACCAGCACCTTATCCTTACAGACTTCACGATTGCCTGCCACCCTGTAGCATTCATCATTATTAAACTGAAATCATGAACCGACTAGTACGGGTCGTAGTGTTATGCCTTACACTACTGACCGGAGAAAGACTGTATTCACAGGATCCGCTGCGGACAATCAGCGGTGTGGTGACCAATGCCGAAAACGGCGAACCTTTGTCAGGTGCTTCTGTCAGCCCGAAAGGCTCTGCAGCCGGCACTTTCACGAAAGAAGACGGGAGCTTTACCCTGCAGGTACCTTCCAATGCAAAAAAACTGCAGGTCAGTTATGCGGGTTACGAAACCGCTGACACCGACCTGGGCAGCCTCACACAGTTTGAAATAAAACTCAAATCCAGTTCCCGCCAGCTGGAAGACGTGATCGTCACGGGTTACAGCACGCAGAACAAACGGTTTATCGCCGGTTCTATCGTGAGTGTAAATGCGGATGATATACGCAACGTTCCTGCGTCAAGCGTAAACCAGTTGCTCCAGGGTAAGGCCGCGGGTGTGCAGGTCACCGCCAACTCCGGTGTACCGGGTGGTGGTATCACCTTCCGCGTGCGGGGTAACAACTCCATCAATGCTGCGGTGGACCCCTTATATATCGTGGATGGGGTGATCATCAGCAATACAGAATTGTTCCAGACCGGTCTCGGCCAGCAGAAACAATCCAACCCCATTGCCGACCTCAACCCTGCGGATATCCAGAATATCCAGATCCTGAAAGATGCGAATGCAACCGCCATTTACGGATCACTGGGTGCCAATGGTGTGGTGATTATTACCACGCGTCGTGGCAAACTGAACAGTGACGGGAAGATCTCGCTGAACGTATCACATGGCTGGTCTGATGCCACCAAAAAATTCAAGCTCGTGACCGGACCGGAAAATGGGTTATTGGTTAACGAAGCAAGGATCAATACCGCGATCGACCAGGGCATTGACCCCAGTACGATCGTGCTTCCCTATAACCCCGATACCCTGCAGACCTACGACCGGATCAGGGACCTGTTCCGCGTGGCAAACACGTCCAACTACGAGCTGAGCGCACAGGGTGGTTCGGAGAAGAGCACTTATTTCGCAAGCATTGGCTACCTGAAACAGGAAGGCATTGTACGTCCCTCCAACTTCGAACGTTTTTCAGCGAGGCTGAACTACGATAACTATGTCAACTCGCATGTGAAGATCGGTACCAGCCTCAACCTGAGCCGGACCTACCGCAATGTGAGTGTGAATGACAACAGCCCGACGGGTGTAATCAACTCGGCCATCTTCCCCCGCTCCTTCCTTCCGATCTTTAATGCAGACGGCTCTTACGCACGTTACGGTAGTTTCGACAACCACATCGCGCTGATCAAAAACCTCGATAACAATGCTGTTGGCTGGAGGGCGATCGGGAATGTTTTTGCAGAGATCACCCTCTTCCGGGAACTGAAGTTCCGCAGCAGTTACAGTCTCGACTACAACTCGCTGTATGAAAACAACTATTCCAATACCCTGATCAGTGCGGGTATTGCATCCAATGGTTCCGCATCCTCCAACGAAACGAAGAACACGGTGTTTGTGGCTGACCAGGTGCTGACCTATATCAAAACCTTTAACCGGAAACATTCAGTGAATGCATTGCTGGGTAACTCATTCAACAATGTTTTGTACCAGAATACCAATGCCACCGGCCAGGGTTTCCCGACCAACAGTATCAAGGCGATCTCGGCGGCATCCACGCGTTCGGGTTCATCCAGCCAGGACAAATCCAAACTGGTATCCTTCTTTGGAAAGGCGAGTTACACGTATGATGGCAAATACACCATCGATGGCAGCCTTCGTGCGGATGCTTCTTCCCGTTTTGGTACCGACAACCGCTGGGGTTATTTCCCATCCGGGGGTATTACCTGGAGGGCGTCACAGGAAAGTTTTGTACAGGACCTCAATTTCTTTGATGACCTGAAATTCCGCGCCAGCGCAGGTTTATCCGGTACACAACTGGGTATTGGCTCTTACGCTTCACAGGGTTTCTGGGCATCGGGTGCCAACTACCTCGACCTTCCCGGTATCGCGCCAAGCCAGCTGGCCAACCCGGCACTTGGCTGGGAAACCACCAGGCAGGTTGATCTCGGTACAGAATTCAGCATCCTGGACAACAGGCTGAGCTTTACCGTTGACTATTACAACAAATACACCTATGACCTGCTGCTGGAAAGGCCGGTGCCATCCCGCTCCGGTTTTACGGTGTACCAGGATAACTTCGGTGCTATCCGCAACAAGGGCTGGGAAGTATCGGTGCACTCCACCAATATCAACACCAGTGATTTCCGCTGGACGACTGACTTCAATATATCCTGGAATAAAAACAGGATCGAACGCCTTGCATCCGATATCGCACTGGGTGCATCCGGACGCAACACATCGATCATGCGCCAGGGTTTTCCTATCAACTCCTTCCAGTTGTACAAGCAGCTGTACGTGGATCCGCAGACTGGTAATGCCGTTTATGAGGATGTAAACAAAGATGGTATCATCACATCCGCTGACCGCCAGATCGTAGGTAATGCCAACCCGCACTACACGGGCGGACTGACCAATACAATCAGCTACAAGGCATTTGACCTGAATTTCTTCTTTTATTTCTCCCAGGGAAATAAGATCATGAACATGCAGAACTTCTTCCTCGTGCATGGTGGCACACAGGCCAATATCGGGTTCCTGCCCAAACAATTGGAGCGCTGGCAGAAACCGGGTGATATCACCGATATTCCCCGGCTGACCACATTCGCCGGAAATCCGACGGTAAACGGTGGCGCATCCAACAACTATGGAGGTAACGTGGCGAGCCTCAGCAGCCGCTACCTTGAAGATGGTTCATTCATCCGCCTGCGAAACGTATCGCTTTCGTACAACATTCCAAAATCAGTAACCAGCAGACTGCACCTGAGTTCGCTTCGCGCGTATGTACAGGCCAGCAACCTGATTACCATCAGCAAATATTCCGGTCTCGACCCCGAAGTAAGTTCACAGGGTGGCAACCAGAATACAGCGGGTTATGACTGGGCTACCGTGCCGCAGCCAAGGACTTTGCTGGTTGGGCTCAACGTTACTTTTTAAACTTTCAAACCCACTGACATGACCAATAAAATCAAATCCGCATTTGTGTTCCTCGCGCTGGCAACCGCGCTCAGTTCCTGCGAAAAATACCTGTCGGAGGATCCCAACTATGCCGTGCCATCCGATCGTGCGGTAGTGGATGCAAACACCGCACGTTCCGCCATCATCGGCGCTTATGACCGCGTGCAAAACTATTATGCCGGCAACTATCCCACACTGGGCACCATCACCGCCGACCTCGTGGTGTTCAATGGTACGCTGAGCCAGTACCTGCAGCTTGACCAGAATGCAATACCGACAGATAACGTTACAACCGTTGCCGCCTACCAGGGTATTTACCGCGCGATCAATTCCGCCAACAGCGTGATCGCCTACCTTCCGGCGGTGACTGATCCCCTGCTGGGCCCAGCGGAAAAAGATAAGATCCTTGGGGAAGCATACTTCATCCGTGCACTTTCCTATTTCGATCTGGCACGCGGATGGGGCGGTGTGCAGCTGCAGCTGACACCCACGACCACGCTCGACGGGATCAAGGGTGTTAAACGCAGTACGCTGGACCAGACCTATGACCAGGTGCTGGCCGACCTGATCGAAGCGGAACGTTTATTACCGGAAGATGCGGCCACACGCAACCGCGCACAGAAAAGTGCAGCGAGGGCATTACGTGCGAGGCTGCACCTGTATCGTAAACAATGGGCGGATGCGGAGACCTATGCCGGTCTCGTTATTGCCAGCACCAAATACCAGCTGGTAAGCCCCTACAAGGCATTCTTTACTACTCCATTCCAGACCCGTGAATCCATCTTTGAACTGCAGTTTTCCGCCAACGACCGGAACACCTTCTGGAACCTCTGGTATCCGAGTTCACAGGGTGGCCAGTTTACATTGAAACCATCTGCATCACTGATCAGCAAGCTGAATGATCCGCTTGTCGGGGGTAACCGGAATACACTGATTGCGGGAACCGGTGCCAATGTGTACGGTGTGTTGTACAACACGGTTGGGATCAGTACCGATCCATCCTATGTGATCCGTCTCGCAGAAGTATACCTGATCCGTGCGGAAGCCAGGGCCCAGCAGGAAAAACTGGTGCCGGCGGTTGAGGATCTCGATGCCGTGCGTGCACGTGCAGCGGTGCCGGGTTCAACTGCTGTGACAAAAGAAGCGATCCTGCAGGCGATTGAAGAGGAGAACGGGCTGGAGTTTGCGTTTGAGTCGCATCGCTGGTTTGACCTCGTACGTACAGGTCGCGCAGGTGCGGTACTTGGAGTCACCAACCAGAACTTCTGGTTGTTCCCGCTCCCGTATTCAGATGTGTTATCCGATCCGGATCTTGAAGGGCAGAACAACCCCGGTTATTAATAAATCATTTAGCAGACAAAACCAATTTCGATTATGAACCTATTACGAATTACAAAGGCAGTTGCCGTGGCAGCCATCCTGCTGTCCGCCGGAGAGGCCGGTGCACAGAGTAAATATTATTTCCCGGAGGGGAATTTTGATCCGAAGGTACCTACCCCCGAATCTTACCTTGGATATGAAATCGGCACATTGTACACGCGGCACGACCAGCTGGTGGCTTATCTTAAAGAACTCGCGCGTACTTCAGACCGTGTACACTTTGAAGTGATCGGCAAGACCTACGAAGAACGTCCGCAGGTAATCCTCACCATTACTTCCCCTGCCAACTATGCAAAGCTGGAATCTATCCGCACCGAACACCTGGCGCAGGTGGACCCTTCCAAACCCGCTCTGCCGGCTGCTGCACCAGTAGTGGTATTGCTTGGTTACAGCGTGCATGGGAATGAAACATCCAGCGGTGAGGCAGGAATCCTCACGGCATATTATCTCGCAGCACACCAGGGTGAGGAAACAAAAAAATGGCTGGATGAATCAGTGGTCCTGATCGATCCGGCACTCAATCCGGATGGCCGCGACCGCGCAGCCAACTGGCATAACTCCTATCGTTCGTTCCCGAACAGCACGGATCCGCTGGATAAGGAACACGTGGAAATCTGGCCCAATGGCCGGACAAACCATTACCTGTCTAACCTGAACCGCGACTGGCTCAGTGCAACACAGATCGAAAGCCAGAACCGGCTGAAGTTTTTCCACAAATGGTATCCGAACGTACAGATCGATTTCCATGAGATGGGGGCCAACAGTACCTATTATTTTGAACCAAGCCCCAAGCGTACACAGAGCCCGATTGTGCCGCAGTCTTCCTATGATTTCAACGCAACACTTGCGAAGTACCATGCAGAGGCGCTGGATAAAATCGGTTCGCTTTATTTCACCAAGGAGCAGTTCGATAACCTCTCGCCTATTTATGGTTCCACCTACCCCGACTTCTTTGGCGCGGTGGCAGCTACTTTCGAGCAGGCCAGCAGCCGTGGTCTCGCCACCGAGGCGGAGTATGGTGTGCTGACATTCCCCTTCTCTATCCGTAACCACCTGCTCACTGGTCTTGCAACCGTGCGGGGTGCCGTTGCGGAAAAAGCCGGGCTGATCAAACTGCAGAAGGAATTTTTCCAGTCTGCCCTCACCCAGGCCAAAGCGTATCCGGTGAAGCAGTGGACCTTTGGTGATGCCCGCGATCAGTCACTCACACGCGCGTTCCTGGAATTGCTGCTTGAGCACCATGTGAAAGTGTACGAGAATACCTCATCCACCACGATTGCCGGCAAGTATTATGAAAAAGGCAAGACCTATGTGGTACCGGCCGACCAGCCGAATTTCCGGATCGTACACTCTATATTCGAAGAGACGGCACCACTGGGTGACAGCCTCTATTATGATAACACATCCTGGTCGCTGATCCACGCCTATGGCCTGCAGTACAGCAAACAGAATGCTGCAACGGCAAGGGGTGCGGAAGTAACCGCACTGCCTGAGGTAAAAGGTGGTGTGAATGGCGGTGTGTCGAAGGAAGCTTACCTCCTCCAATGGAGTGAGTACAATGCATCCCGTGCATTGAGTTCATTACTGGAAAGTGGTGTGCTGGTGAAATCGGCATTCAAGACTTTCAGTGCGGCCACCGCAGGTGGTGTGCAGGCATTCGGACATGGATCATTGGTGATTCCGGTGGCGGGACAATCGTTCAGTGCTGACAGCCTGTATAAGGCAGTGGTAAAAGCCGGTGAATTTTCCGGCCTTACCTTCTCCACTGTTACTTCAGGTTTCAGTGTAGGTGGTATTGATCTCGGGAGCAATAATGTAAAAGCGCTGCGCAAACCGTCCATCGCTGTATTGTTTGGTGCGGGTACTAACAATGAAGAAGCAGGACAGGTATGGTTCCTGCTGAACCAGCAGTTGAATATTTCCCCGACCAAACTGGATATCGCCAGTTTCCCAAGGGCACCGCTCGGTCGTTACAATACGATCGTGCTGGTGAGTGGCAGTTATGCAGCACTGGATAAACCAACGGTGGCACGTTTGAAGAATTGGGTTGCTGAAGGTGGTACGCTGATCACGTTCAAAAATGCGATTGACTGGTCCATCGCCCAGGAGATTGTAAACGAGAAACTGGTAGTGGATTCATCCGACGCGAAACTCCGGGAGCGGATTGACTATGTAACACAGGACGTGACCGAGGCAGCCCGCCGGATCAATGGGGGTGTGTTTATCGCGGATATTGATACTACGCATCCTATTGCCTTTGGTTTGCATAATCGTAAACTGTTCCTTACCAAGAACAGCCAGACCATCCTGCAGCCTTCCCGCAACAAGTACGCGAATGTGGCAATTTATGAGCCGCAGTCGTATGTCGGCGGGTATGTGTCTGCAAAAAACAAGGCGCGGATCAACAATACCGCGGCGATCCTTGTGAGCCAGCAGGGTCAGGGAAAGGTTGTATCTTTCGCTGACGATCCCACGTACCGTAGCTACTGGCATGGTACAGACCGTTTGCTGATCAATGCAATTTATTTCGCGCACCAGATAAGCCTTGGCGCACCATCATTTGGCGCAGCCCATGAAGAAGAGGAAGAGCTTTAGGTCGACCTACTGTTCACATCCAACCGCTCCCGCTTCGGCAGGGGCGGTTTTTTTATGTCCGGCCAGGGCGATTGGACTATCTCAGTATCTCTTTCAGTTCTGCTTCCAGCTCTTTCTTTTCCTCCCCCGAATAAAAACCGGAACCGGCGAGTGATGTTTTGAATGCAGAGACTGTTTTTGCAGAATCCTGTTTCAGCTGGACCTGTGCCCTGAGTATGTAGAGGTAACCTTCCGAGAAGTTCGGGTAGGCTTCCATGAGGATCTCCCAGGCCTGGATAGCTTTTTCATATTGTTTTTCATTGTAGAAAGACCAGCCTTTCCCATTCAAAATACCGAGCGAGAAATTGAGGTTCGCCCCGTAGACCGACCGGATCTGCTGTTCGAG
>SEAD01000031.1 GCA_004173355.1 Chitinophagaceae bacterium
GAACCCAATCATATTTACGATTGCGGTATGAGTATCTGGCAGGCATATGGCGTGATCCTGCAGCACTGGAAAGCACTGTTCCGCATCAGTCGTTTCAATAACCGCAACGGGGTGCCATACTGGTCATTTACCCGTGGCCGGGATTACCTGCGTGCTGCACGCAGCCATTTCAAACTGCTGGAAGAATACGATTGAGCTGACCCGGCTTTGCGGTCAGTCCCTTATCACTTATTTTCGCTGCATGCATCCACTGATGAAAATATTCCTGACCGGTATGCTGGTCAGTTTTCTCGGATCATTGCCACTAGGTACACTCAATATCGCGGCGATGCAGATCTCCATTTCCGATGGGGTGTTGCCGGCTGTTTATTTTGCATTCGGCTCATTGCTGGTGGAAGTGATTTATGTACGCCTCTCGCTGGTGGCGATGGACTGGGTACGGAAACAGGAAAAACTATTCAGGATCCTGGAATGGGTGACTCTTGTTATTGTCCTCGCACTCGCCGTGGCCAGCTTCTGGGCTGCCAGCCATCCGACCAACAGTGCCAACCCGATCCTCAGTAATACATTGCCGCGTTTTGTGCTGGGGATAGTGATGTGTGCGGTCAATCCGGTGCAGATCCCGTTCTGGTTCGGTTGGAGTACGGTGCTGTTTACCAAAAAAGTATTACTCCCGAGAAGCGATCACTACAACTGGTATATTATCGGGATAGGCCTGGGTACACTGGCAGGAAACTGTGTATTCATCTTCGGGGGGCTGCTGATCGCGAGCCGCATCAACAACAACCAATCGATCCTCAACTGGATCATCGGTGGCATCTTCGCCATCACCGCGGTCATCCAGGCCTGGCGCATGTTCATTAAAAAAGAAACATCAAACAAACTGGACCCGCCCGACCCTCAACCTGGCCAGGAACCAGAAATGCCTCGTAAATAAACTAAGCTATTGCGGGCCGGGTATTATACATCCTGTGTCCACTTATCGCGCTCATCAGGACTGAATTTCCAGGGGGCAAAGTTGTTCTCGATATTCCCGAACATCCCTGTCCATTCGGCCGGTGCATTGCTTTCTTCCATTACCAGGTAACGGCGGAGCTGGAAGATGATATCCAGCGGGTTGATACTGACAGGGCATTCCTGCACACAGGCATTACAACTGGTGCAGGCGCGTAATTCCTCCACGGTGATATGGTCATGCAGGAGCGATTTACCATCATCCTGGAAGCTGCCATTGGCGGTGATATTGCGACCCACGATCTCTGCCCGGTCGCGGGTATCCATCATGATTTTCCGGGGGCTGAGTTTTTTGCCGGTTATGGTAGCAGGGCATGCAGCGGAACAGCGGCCGCATTCGGTACAGCTGTACGCATCGAGCAGGTTTTTCCAGGTCAGGTCCTGCACATCCTTTGCCCCGAACTTTTCAGGTGCAGGGGTATCAGCAGGTGCGAGCTCCGGCTGCATGGCATATAAAACTTCATTCTGGATGGAAAGCATATTGTCCATCTTCCCCTTTGGTAACAGCTTGTTGAAATACGCGTTCGGGAACGCCAGTACAATGTGCAGGTGTTTGGAATAGGGAAGGTAGTTGAGGAACGCAAAAATACCCACGATATGCAGCCACCAGCAAAGCCGTTCGGTCAGCACCAGTCCGTTATCACCCGTACCGGAGAGCAGGGGTTGAAGGAACTGCGAAATGACAAAGTTTCCCGTAGGGTGGGCGGCATAATGCTCAACACCGCGGGCCTGCAACAGGGTATCACTGGCGTTGAGCATAAGGAACAGGCACATCAGCACGATCTCCGTGATGAGGATATAGTTTGCATCACTGCGCGGCCATCCATCGAGGTCATGTGATACAAAACGCCGCAGTTTGATGATATTCCTGCGTACAAGGAAAATTACACAGGGGATGATCACCAGTACGGCGAGGATTTCAAACGCATTGATGAGGAACGTATAGAAGCCACCGAGCATCGGTGCAAAAAGCCGGTGTGTGCCAAAGATGCCATCCAGTACTATTTCGAGCACTTCAATATTGATGATCACGAAACCGGCATACACGAAGAAATGCAGTACACCTACCAGTGGGTTGCGGAACATTTTCTTCTGACCGAAGGCGAGCAGCAGGAGGTTACGGGTCCGTTCACCTGGATTGTCACTCAGGTTTACCGACCGGCCGATACGGATATTGCGGACCAGTTGCATGGCCTTGCGGCTGAACAACCAGATGGCTGCCGCGCTGAGAAGAACGAATAAAATTTGTTGAGCGATTTGCATAAGCATCAGTTACATGTGCTAATTTACGGCTTATTAATACTGCAATATGTCCGCATCCAAAAATTATATACTGGACCAGCAGGTCGCCGCAAGAAAGATCCGCCGGATGGCACTGGAAATTATCGAGAACAATGAAGGTGAATCCGAGATCGTACTGGCAGGTGTGGATGAAAATGGCAGTGTGATTGCACGCATTATCGAGGGGCTGATCCATGAGCTTTCCTCCATCAGAACATCCCTGATCACCATCTCCATGGATAAACGGGTACCCGGAGAAATCCGGCTGAGTGAGGATCCCGGTTTTGATAACAAAGTGGTGATTATCGTGGATGATGTGGCCAACAGCGGTAAAACATTGCTGTATGCATTGAAGCCCTTCCTTGCATACCATCCGAAAAAAATACAGACGCTGATACTGGTGGAACGCAGCCATAATTCATTTCCTGTGCGGCCCGATTACACCGGTCTTTCGATCGCATCCACCCTCCAGGAGCATATCTATGTGGAAGTGGAAGGCTCCACGGTGATTGGCGCCTATCTTTCCTGATCAGAAATAAAGCAGGTATCCCTTCAGCCTGCCGCGGCTGTCCAGCATGAGTGCCGGGGACGGACACTTGAATGAATTGAGCACGGCGAAGGTGGTCTTCAGGAATTTGCTTCTTGTCGGGATTTTTGTAAAATCAATATCCGGCGCCAGGTAAAACTCGCGCACCCTGGGGATGTCAGTGCGGTCATAGGCTGCCGTTCCCACCGTCCATTTGTTTTCAAATCCCCCATACATCCCATTGGCCCCATATCCGACTGCAATATTCAGCCAGGGTGGCAAGCGGGAATCTTTTTTGAAAGAACGCAGGTTGAAACTGAACCAGTAAGTCTGCGCATTGTAGTCCTTCAGCATCCGCTCACTACCCGTAGTGCCGTACAGGTCATTTACGCGTGCAGACAATATCGGGTCCTGGTACGACTTCTGGTGGAAGCTGAATTTATACAGGATTCGCTGTTCGCCCCAGGTTAATTCCTGTGTTACCAGCATACCCGTACCCAGCGCATTGGCGGCTATATCTGACCAGCTCCATCCCCATTTGGAGGAAAACCCATCAAGCACTTCCACACCGGTAAGGAACGCAAAGCTGGTTGCACTGCCCAGTATGACCGCTTTTTTACGCGGCATTCCCGCCCACTGCCACATGGCGGCATTTACCTTTCCCGCATTGTAGGCGGTCCAGGCATGTCCGAACTTATCGATCTGCTGCCACTCGCGGCTGTCATTGAAAAAATGGAAGCTGCTCCGTTCCTCGTTGCTGTACCACGCCCGGTCGAGCGTCACCAGCGTACCGCCATAGATAGCGGCCGTGCCTGCACCAACCAGCCATTTGCGGCCGGTGCTGTCGATGGATTTCGCCTCCTGTGCATACAGTTCCGGACAGGTCAAGGCTATCAGGAGGAACACGGCAATGGTTGCCCGGGCAGGTCGGAAGCGATTAAAATGGGAATAAAAACGGCCGGCGGCGGCCAGGGGCGAAAGCATACCCCAAAAATACGTTTCCACTTCGTTTTAAGTTTTAAAAGACAAATAATATCTAACTTCAGCGACCCGGCGATGATGGCATTATGATTGCATAACCAGCCGGGCAAATTCAACGCCTCCCCTGTATTAAAAGAAAATTAAAACCTGAATATGGACGCTGTTATTCTCGGCAAAGTAAATACCTGGCTCGATGGAAGTTTCGACGATACTACAAAGAATGAAATCAAAAAACTGCAGTCATCCAACCCTGATGAGCTTGCCGATGCCTTTTACCGGAACCTGGAGTTTGGTACCGGTGGCCTCCGTGGTATCATGGGTGTGGGCACCAACCGGATGAACCGGTACACGGTCGGTATGGCCACACAGGGTTTTTCGAATTACCTGAAAACATCTTTCGCCGGACAGGAAATCAGCGTGGCACTTGCACATGACAGCCGCAACAACAGCCGCTTTTTTGCCGAGACGGCTGCAAACGTATTTGCGGCAAACGGTATCAAAGTATACCTCTTTGAAAGCCTGCGCCCAACACCTGAACTTTCATTTGCGATCCGCCATTTCGGTTGCCAGGGTGGGGTGGTCTGCACTGCTTCACACAACCCAAAGGAATACAACGGGTACAAAGCCTACTGGAATGATGGTGCACAGCTTGTGCCGCCGCACGATAAAAATGTAATCACCGAGGTAGAGAAAATAGCATCCGTTGACGACGTGAAATTTACCGGAGGTGAAAAAAATATTACGATCATCGGAAAGGAAGTGGATGAAGCCTACACGAAGATGGTTAAGGGACTGAGTGTGTATCCGGAAGTGATCAGCAAACATAGCGATCTCCGGATCGTATACACACCGATCCATGGTACCGGGATCACCCTGGTGCCTGCGGTACTGGATGCGTTTGGTTTCAAAAACGTCACCATCGTGGACGAACAGGCAGAACCCAATGGTGACTTCCCGACCGTACATTATCCCAATCCCGAAGAAAAGGAAACAATGAGCATCGGCCTGGCCAAGGCAAAATCGCTTGATGCGGATATCCTGCTGGGTACTGACCCAGATGCCGACCGGGTGGGTATCGGTGTAAAAGATAACAATGGCGAATGGGTGCTCATGAACGGAAACCAGACCGCCGTCCTCGCATTCAACTACCTGCTGGAAGCAAGGAAAGCCAAGGGAATCAACCAGCCGAATGACATGGTGATCACTACCATCGTGACAACGGGTATGATCGACGGTCTTGCCAGCAGTAATGATGTGGCCTGCTATCGCGTACTGACCGGGTTCAAATGGATCGCGGAAATGATCCGCCTGAAGGAAGGGAAAGAAAATTATGTGGTCGGGGGTGAGGAAAGTTTCGGACTGATGATCGGCGACAAAATCCGCGACAAGGATGCTGTCAGTGCCGTTGCCCTGCTTTGTGAAATGGCCGCTTATGAAAAAGACAAGGGACGCACACTTTACCAGAAACTGGTTGACCTTTACCTGCAATACGGATTCTATAAGGAAGACCTGATTTCCATCACCAAAAAAGGGATGGACGGACAGGCACAGATTGCAGCAATGATGGAAGCCTACCGCAAGGATCCGCCAAAACAGATCAATGGTTCGGCAGTGAAACAATTGCTGGATTACGAACTGCAGCTCGGTACGGACCCCTCAACCGGCAAGACCTGGAAAATTGATTTACCCAAATCAAACGTGCTGCAGTTTATCCTGGAAGATGGCAGCATCATTTCGGCGAGGCCGAGTGGTACCGAACCAAAAATTAAATTTTACTTCAGCATCCGGCAGGACCTTGACAAACCGGAAGATTTCGATCGTGTGAATAAAGAGCTGGACCAAAAGATAAAGGCAATCATCGCCGATATGAAGTTGTAGTAATATCTTGCAGGCCTTATGAGATCAACCAGGGATGATTACAGGCAACAGGGACTGAGGAAAAAACTCGTCGACACCATAAAGGCGAAAGGCATCAATAACGAAAAAGTGCTGCAGGCAATCGGTTCGGTGCCGCGGCACTTTTTTTTGGACTCGGCATTTGAAGAAGCCTCTTACGAAGACAAGGCATTCCCGATCGGCGAGGGACAAACGATCTCCCAGCCCTATACGGTGGCCTACCAGACACAACTGCTTGAGCTGGACAAACCTTACCTCAAAGTACTGGAGATCGGCACCGGCAGTGCTTACCAGGCAGTGATCCTCGCCGAACTCGGAGCGATGGTGTACACGATCGAGCGGCAGAAAAAACTTTTTGAAAGCAACCGGGAATTCCCGCTGCTGAAAAAATACCATTCCCTTAAAATGTTCTACGGTGACGGGTTTGAAGGATTACCAACCTACGGGCCTTTTGACCGGATCATCATCACCGCGGCGGCTGATAAAATGCCGGCCAAACTCATCAGCCAGCTCAAGGTGGGTGGAAAAATGGTGATCCCTTTTGGCGACCATGACAAGATCCAGCAGATGCTGCGACTCACCAAACAGGCGGATGGCTCAGTCACCGAAGAACGTTTCGAGGAGTTTTCGTTTGTACCGATGCTCGGGGGAAAATCAAACTGATCGTTTCACCGGAATAAATAAAAAATGCCGCAGTCCGGAAGAACTGCGGCATTTCTATGAAATGAAATATATCAGAGGTGGATCGCTTCACCAAACGCCACTTCGATCGCATCCTTGACGCTTTCGCTGATAGTCGGGTGGGGGTGGATACTGTTGAGCACCTCGTGATGGGTGGTTTCCAGTTTCCTTGCCGTAACGGTCTGCGCAATGATCTCGGTTACATTGTAACCAATCGCATGTGTGCCGAGCCACTCGCCATACTTCGCATCAAAGATCACTTTTACAAATCCTTCTGTGTGACCGGCAGCTGAAGCTTTACCGGATGCACTCAGCGGGAATTTACCCACCTTGATTTCGAAACCTGCATCTTTTGCCTGCTTCTCCGTATAACCTACAGATGCGATTTCCGGGTAACAATAGGTACAACCCGGTACATTGTTATAGTCCAGAGCTTCAGGTGCATGGTTGAATTTCTTCTCCCCAAACGCGATGGCCTCGATACAGATGATCGCTTCCTTGCTTGCCACGTGCGCAAGCGCCTGCCCGGGCACACAGTCACCGATGGCATATACACCGGGAACACTTGTCTGGTAGAATTTATCAACGGTGATACGTCCCTTGTCCGTTTTGACACCAAGGCTTTCCAGCCCGATACCTTCAATGTTGGCGGTTACACCAACTGCACTCAGCAGCACATCTGCTTCCAGTTTCTTCTCGCCTTCAGCTGTTTTGATGGTTGCCACAATGCCTGACCCGGATGTGTCTACTGCTGTGACCTCGCTGTTGAGGAGGATATCGATGCCCTGTTTTTTGAAGTTCTTATCGAGTTCCTTAGAAATTTCTTCATCTTCCACCGGTACGATGCGTGGGAGGAATTCCACGATCGTAACCTTTGTACCCATGCTGTTGTAAAAATAACCGAATTCAACACCGATCGCGCCGCTGCCGACAACGATGATGCTTTTTGGCTGCGTAGGGAGGTTCATCGCCTCGCGGTAACCAATTACTTTTTTACCATCCTGTTTCAGGGCCGGCAGTTCACGGCTGCGGCCACCGGTAGCGATGATGATATGTTTGGCTTCAACAGTGGTTTTCTGGCCATCTTTTTCCACTTCAATCTTTCCTTTGGCAACGAGTTTACCAAAACCCATCACCACATCGATCTTGTTTTTCTTCATGAGGAAGGTCACCCCTTTGCTCATCTTGTCCGCCACACCGCGGCTTCGTTTGATAACCGCATCAAATTTGGGGGTGCCGGTCGCTTCAATACCGAAGGACTCGGCGTGTTTGATGTCATTCACCACCTGCGCCGACTTCAGCAATGCCTTGGTTGGGATACAACCCCAGTTGAGGCAGATACCACCAAGACTTTCTTTTTCAATAATGGCTGTTTTAAGGCCCAGCTGGGAAGCACGGATTGCGGCAACATAACCGCCTGGTCCGCTACCGAGAACAACTACATCGTATGCCATTGTAAAGATTGAATGTTTTAAAATAGGGATCCCGCTTCCGCAGTATCCGGTAATGAGCCGCAAAGTTATCTGAAAACAGCCAATCAGGCAAAAATGGCCTGAAGCGACTGGCGACACAGATACAACATTTACAGCCGCCTATGGTTCAAACCTTCATGTGATGTACGCCCCGCGCGAATCCGGCGGTCACCACGGGCCATCCTTCCCTTCGATCTTTTATACGATCGGTAAACCGTTCGAGGAAAATCCGGATCAACCGCAACCACGTAAGGCTATTTTGCAGCGAATCGTCCACCCATGCGGATTCCATTGCTGCTCCTGTTTGTCATTTTCACCTTCCCGGCCGCGCTCGCGCAGCAGGAACGCAGCATCCATGTCCGGGTACACTCGGTTAACCAGCCCCTGCCATTTGTTACTATACAGCTGCTGGGGGCCGACTCAACGGTTATCGGTTCCACCACCTGCGACAGCCTTGGACAGGCCGTCATCAGGGTAAGCAATCCATCTGCCGCCTGGATCAGGACATCCATGCCCGGATACACCCAGGTGACGAGCCCGCTGGCCGGACCCGGAGCTGCCGCATCTATGACTATCGACATTGACCTGCAACCGGAATTGCACACGATCGGCGAGGTGACTGTCAGGGGCAAAAAACCACTGCTGCAATTCCTGCCCGACCGCACCGTGGTGAATGTGGATGCGGGCATCAGCAATGCAGGCACCACGGTAATGGAAGTGCTGGAAAAATCACCCGGTGTGATCGTTGACCGCGAAGGCAGCATCAGCCTGCGCGGGCGTACCGGAGTGGTGGTGATGATTGATGGCAAGCTCACCCAGCTGGCCGGCACTGACCTGCAGAACCTGCTGAATGGAATGAGTGCATCACAGGTGGAAACCATTGAACTCATCAATAACCCTTCATCAAAATATGACGCTGCAGGAAATGCGGGTCTCATCAATATCCGCCTGAAGAAAAATAAACAGGGAGGGTTTAATGCCGTACTGGGCCTGTCGTACGGGCAGGGAAAACTTCCCAAGACGAACAACAACCTTACACTCAATTACCGGAAAGCGGCGCTCAGCTATTTCCTCAATTATAACTGGAGCAGCAACCGGAATTTTACCCGCCTGTATGCCGACCGGTCCTATTTTGCTGGCAATGGTACAAAGGAATCTTCCCTCGAACAGGACAGCGACCTCCGTTCACGTGGCCTGTCGCACACCCTTCGCGGAGGGGTGGACTACAGCTTTTCAAAACGCACGGGCATTGGGCTGGCAGGAAGTTATTTTTACCTGCAGCGCCGCAACCGGGGAGACAACAGTGCCGACTGGAAAAACAATACCGGTGGGACCGACTCCACCATTATCACCGATAGCAGGAGTTCGTCACAGATCAAACAGGCATCGGGGAATTTTAATTTCAGGCACCAGTTCAGCAGTTCGCTTGAATGGACGGCTGACCTGGACTTGGTAAAATACCAGCTGTTCTCCGACCAGTATTTTGAAAACCGTTCTTCCGATCCCCAGGTGCCGCTGGATGCATCTTCGGGACGGATACCGTCTGACCTCTCGATCTATTCTGCAAAGACAGATTTCGTCAGGCGACTGGCGTGGGGAAGTGTGGAGACGGGCCTGAAAAGCTCCCGGGTGGAAACAGACAACCTGGCCGGTTATGAATTGCTTGACCAGGGGGAGTGGAAACCAGATAATGGCAAGTCCAACCATTTTATTTACACGGAAAACATCCATGCGGCATACCTGGATGTGTCCGCGAAAACCGGCCGCTTTGAATTACAGGGTGGCCTGCGGTATGAAAACACCCGATACAACGGATCCCAGCTCGGAAATACTGTAACCACCGATTCCTCTTTCAGCCGGAAGTACAGCAACCTGTTCCCCACTGCGATGGCCCGCTACCAGGCAGACAGTGCCAACAGTTTCACCCTGCGTGCCGGCAGGCGGATTGACCGCCCCGCGTTCCAGAAGCTGAACCCCTTTGTCATTATCCTGAACAAATACACCTACCAGCAGGGCAATCCATATTTCAATCCGCAGTTTACCTGGAATATGGAACTCACCCATACCTACAGGGGGATCCTCAACACCACACTCAGTTACAATATCACGAGTGATTATTTTTCCCAGATCTTCTATTCCGATGAAATCACCGGTATCATTATTTACAGTGAAGGGAATATCGGGAACATGAACAACCTTGGATTGTCTGTCAGTACCCAGCTCAACATAGCACCCTGGTGGAGCCTTTCCCTGCAGGCGGATCTCAACCACAAACGGCTCCGCGGCCAGCTCTGGAAAGACTACCGCGCAGAAATAACACAGGGCAACTTCAACGTCAATAACCAGTTCAGGCTTGCCCGGGGCTGGTCTGCTGAACTCAGCGGGTTTTACACAACCCGCAGCCAGAATGACCTGCAGGAGGTACTTGATCCGAATGGCAGCGTATCGGTGGGTGTGGCGAAACAGCTGCTCAGGGACAAAGCCACACTACGCCTGGCACTGCGTGATATTTTCTACACCCAGCGGATGCAGGGGCTCACCCATTTCCGGTCGGTGGAAGAATTCTTCAAGCTCACCCGCGATACGCGTGTGGCCACTCTTTCGTTCACCTGGCGGTTGGGCAGGAATGGAAAACCGGCATTCCGGAAAACCGGGGGTGCTTCCGACGTGATGGAACGGGTGGGCAACATCAACTGACCTTTCCCATTGGCAGGTTTATTGATTGGATAGTGCACAACTATAACCCAAGTGTATGAAGAAAACAGCCTGTGTATTGTCCGTCCTTGTTATCTTTCTTGCAGCCTGCAACAATGACTCCACCAAACCCGCATTGATGGAAGACAGCGCTAAAGTAGTGCTGCCCGCAAAACAGCAGGACAGCATGAGCCTGACCGACACCAATTACCGGATCGGGGATTCGATCAAATAATATAAACTCCCAACCAGCCATGGCTAACCAGCCCGCGTCACTTCCCTATTATGTGAAGTTCGCACTCAACCTGCTTTCTGTTTTCCTGCTTGGCTACCTGCTTTTTATCGGTAGCGATATCCTGCTCCCCCTGTTTTTTGCCATTATCCTGGCGATGCTGTTGCTGCCGCTGAGCAACCGCCTGGTGAAATGGCATGTGCCCGAAGTGCTGGCCATGCTGCTCTCAGTGCTGATCGCATTGCTCTTTATTGCGGGTTTGATTTATTTCCTCTCGTCGCAGATTGCCAGTTTCTCCGACGACTGGCCATCCATCAAACAACACCTGAATGACCATATCCAGACGGTGAGGAAATGGGTAAATGACCAGTTTAATATCAGCTACAAACAACAGGACGCCGCGCTGAAGGAAGCCTCAACTGACATGAAAGGCGCCGGGGGCGGGGTGGTAGGTACCACTTTACTTTCTGCTGTCGGTTCGCTGATCAATATCATCCTCCTGCCCATCTACACCTTCCTCATCATGTATTACCGTCGACTGATCCGGAAATTTTTCATGGACAGCTTCGGGGAAAAGAACAAAGGCAGCGTGCTGGAAGTGATCGAGGAATCAAAAACCATTATCCAGGGATATATGGTCGGACTGCTCATCGAAATGGCCGTGGTCACCGGTCTCAATGCTGCGGGCTTTTTTATTATCGGAATCCAGTATGCATTCTTCCTCGCACTGCTGGCAGCCATACTGAATATGATTCCCTATGTGGGTATGCTGGTCGCATCGGTGATCTGTATGCTGATCACCCTGACCACATCGGATAATATGACGGATGTGTTATGGACGGGCCTGATCCTGGTCATTGTGCAATTCCTCGACAATAACCTGCTGATGCCCTATATCGTCAGTTCGAAGGTCCGCATCAATGCCATGGCAAATATCGTGGGTGTGCTGGTAGGTGGCGCTATTGCCGGGGTGGGAGGGATGTTCCTGTCTATCCCCGGGGTTGCTATCATGAAAGTGGTATTTGAACGGGTGGAAGGTCTCAAACCCTGGGGCCTCCTGCTGGGTGATGACCTGTCGATGGTCAACCCCCAGAAAAGGAAAAGGATCGGCAAACGCAGCGACAATAAAAAGGACAGTTCGGCAGATATCCACACCGATACTGGTGCTGATACTCCTGAAAAGGGCGGAAAACAGGCATAAAAGCCTACATTTGTGGTTTCCAACCGGGATCTTTCCACGGGTGGGGAAAAACAATCGGAAAAAGCACAAGAATTTTAGGTTTTTTGGCCTTTATCCCAACTTTTTCACTACATTTGCATCCCGAAATTTTCGGGAATAAACAGTTATTATCATGGCAAGAGTATGTTTGGTTACAGGTAAAGTGCCTATTGGTGGAAACAAGGTATCGCACTCAAATATCAAAACAAAGCGTCGTTTTCTGCCGAACCTGCAGAAAAAGAAGTTCTACCTGGTGGAAGAGGACAAATGGGTAACCATGAAGCTGTCTACCGAAGCAATCCGTACGATCAACAAAAATGGTCTGTACAGCGTTGTGAAGGAACTGCGTGCAAGGGGTGAGAAGATCTGACGTATACACCACCGCCGACACAAATCAGCATTTACACTATTCAACTAAATAACAATGGCAAAGAAAGGAAATCGTGTACAGGTAATACTGGAGTGCACCGAGCACAAAACCAGCGGCCAGCCTGGTACCAGTCGTTACATCACGAACAAAAATAAAAAGAACAATCCGGAAAGGCTTGAGCTGAAGAAATTCAACCCGATCCTGAAAAAAGTGACTGTTCACAAGGAAATCAAGTAATCAACGGGTTCAACCCGGTTGAATTCATTTACATTATCAACCCCGCATCATGGCAAAGGCAGCATCAAAGAACTCGAAGGTAAAAGACCTGAAGGCTTCGGCAGAAGCGAAGAACTTCACGAAAGTGATTAAAGCCGTACGCAGCGCGAAAACCGGTGCATACACTTTTAAGGAGCAGATCCTTCACAAGGACAAGGTTAAGGATTTCCTGGCTCAGAAATAAGTCAGTCCTTTACAATATCAGAAAGCTGTTCGTAGGTCTACGGATGGCTTTTGTCGTTTAACGGAATGCCTGCATCCGCTGCAGGAAGGAAGGTTTTTAAATGGACGCCTTCACCTAATTTTACAGTTATGGGATTTTTCAATAAGCTGTTCGGCAAAAAAGAGAAAGAGAGTCTCGACCAGGGACTGCAGAAAACCAAGGAAGGTTTTATGACGCGGATCACCAAGGCGATTGCCGGCAAGGGCACCGTGGATGAGGAAGTGCTGGACAACCTGGAAGAGGCACTGGTGGGTGCCGATGTGGGTATTGAAACAACGGTGAAGATTATTGAACGGATCGAAAAGCGGGTGGCAAAGGACAAGTACATGAACAGCTCCGAGCTCAATGGCATGTTGCAGGAAGAGATTGAACAGATCCTTGTAGACGCACCTCAATCAAACACTTACGCATTCGATAGCCCCTTGCCATCGAAGCCATACATCATCCTGGTGGTGGGCGTAAATGGTGTTGGCAAAACAACCACCATCGGCAAACTGGCCTATAATTTCAAGAAAGCGGGCAAGCAGGTATTACTCGGTGCTGCCGATACCTTCCGTGCGGCAGCGGTCGACCAGCTCACAATCTGGAGCGAGCGGACGGGTGTGCCGATTGTCAAACAACCCATGGGATCTGATCCGGCAGCGGTTGCTTTTGACACCGCACAGAGTGCGGTATCCCGGGGCAGCGAAGTGGTATTGATTGACACCGCTGGCCGGCTGCACAATAAGGCACACCTGATGGACGAGCTCAGCAAAATCAAACGGGTGATCCAGAAATTTATCCCCGACGCACCACACGAAGTGCTGCTGGTGCTTGATGGTTCCACCGGTCAGAATGCACTGGAACAGGCCCGACAGTTTACTGCCGCCACCGATGTGACCGCGCTGGCCATTACCAAACTCGATGGCACTGCGAAGGGCGGTGTGGTACTGGCAATCGCCGACCAGTTCAAAATCCCGGTAAAATTTATAGGGGTTGGCGAGCAGATGGAAGACCTCCTGGTTTTTGATAAACACGAATTTGTTGACAGTCTTTTCAATCCGGCAAAACCTGCCTGAAACCCGGCGCATGAAATCCCTGATTGCATTTGATATCGGAACCACGAACTGCAAGCTGGTGATCACTGATCCCCGCGGCAAAGTACTGTTTACTGCAAAAGAAAGTTACCCGTCCCATGAAACCCCCGAAGGGGCACACGAGCAGGACCCGGAACAGATCCGGGCTGCGTTCCTGAAACTGCTGGACACGGCCGGGACGGAGACCGACCTGGCCACTGCCCGGTTTGCCTGTTTCAGTGCAGCCATGCACAGCCTGATCCCGGTCAGCAGTGAGGGTAAAGCACTCGCACCCATGATGACCTGGGCGGATACCCGGAGTAACGCCGTGGCTATCGCGCTCCGTGACACGGAAGCCGGCCAGACGATTTACCAGGCCACGGGTACACCGATCCATCCCATGTCGCCCCTGTGCAAAATTGCCTGGCTGCGTGAGTCCAACCCCGGCCTGTACAACAGCACCCATAAATTTATTTCGATCAAGGAATACCTCTGGTTCCACCTCTTCGGGGAATTTGAGATCGACCATTCCATTGCCTCGGCAACGGGTTTGCTGGATCTTCGCAGCCGCGCGTGGTACCAGCCCGCACTGGATGCAGCCGGGATAAGCGCGGAAAAACTTTCGCGACTGGTCCCGGTCGGGCATACTCGGAAAAAAGACGGCCTTGATTTTATCATTGGTGCCAGCGATGGTGCCCTGGCGAACCTGGGCACCGGAGCCATCCAGCCAGGCGAAGTGGCACTGACCATCGGCACGAGTGCTGCCGTCAGGATCATCAGCCGGGAACCCCTGCAGGACGCGGGCGGCAGGCTGTTCAATTACATCGTGGACGAAGACCATTTTCTCTGCGGGGGCGCATCCAATAATGGCGGCATAGCACTTCGTTGGTTTGTGGATTCATTTTACCCCGATAAAAAAGACACGGATTTAAACATCCTGCTGCAGGAAGCGGCAGCGGTGGCCCCCGGGGCCGACGGGCTTATTTTCCTGCCTTATATCTATGGCGAACGCGCACCGGTCTGGGATGCATCAGCGGCCGGGTTGTTCTTCGGGATCCATTCCCGGCACAACCGCGCTTCTTTCCTGCGTGCCGTACTCGAGGGGATCTGCTTCGGGTTGAAACAATTGCTGGAAGCCATTGAGGACAATGGTGCCGGAATACAGGTCGTGCTTGCCAGCGGCGGTTTCACCGCTTCACCAGTCTGGCTGGAAATCCTTTCAGGTATACTCGGTAAACCTGTCCGGCTGGCACAGGACGCCGATGCCTCGGCAATGGGAGCTATCTTCCTGGGAATGAAGGAAACAGGTATGGTGGAAAGCCTTGAAGCGACCGGCTCACTGCTCGATGAACGCACAGTGGCCGACCCTGTGGCCGGGGAAGCTGCGGCATACGGACGGAACTATGCTATTTTCTCCCGGCTCTATGGTAAACTAAGGGACGAGTTTCACCAGGGTTGATTACCTTTGCAGACATTTTTATGAAGACAAAAACACTCAGGAAAGACAAGGTAAACATCATCACCCTGGGGTGCAGCAAGAATATGGTCGACAGCGAAGTACTCAGCGGCCAGCTGCTCGCCAACCAGATTGAGGTGGTGCACGAAAACCGTAAATCCGACCACAATATCGTGGTGGTGAATACCTGTGGGTTCATTGACAAGGCAAAAGAGGAAAGTATCAATACCATCCTCGACCAGGTGGAGCTTAAACGCCGAGGGAAACTCGACAAGGTCTATGTGACCGGTTGCCTCAGCGAGCGGTACAGAAATAACCTCGAAGCAGAGATCCCTGAAGTGGATGCCTTCTTCGGCACCATGGAGCTGCCCCTGATTCTCAAAAAATTTGAAGCGGATTATAAATCGGAGCTGATCGGCGAACGCCTCCTGGCCACACCGCAGCATTACGCCTACATGAAAATTTCCGAAGGCTGCAACCGCACCTGTTCTTTCTGCGCGATCCCGCTGATGCGTGGCAACCATACCAGCCGCACCATCGAGGACCTCGTGCGCGAAGCCGAAAGCCTGGTTCGCCGCGGTGTGAAAGAGGTAATGCTGATCGCCCAGGAACTGACTTACTACGGGCTGGACATTTATAAAAAACGCATGCTGCCCGACCTGCTCAACCGCCTGGCCGATGTACAGGGCCTCGAATGGATCCGCCTGCACTATGCCTATCCTTCCAAATTCCCGCTGGAGATCCTGGATGTGATGCGCCAGCGCGAAAATATCTGCAACTACCTCGATATGCCGCTGCAGCACGCAGCCAACAATATGCTGAAGGCGATGAAACGCCAGATCACCCGTGAAGAAATGGAAGACCTTACCGCCGCAATCCGCGAGCGTGTACCCGGCATCTGCCTGCGGACTACCCTGATTGCGGGGTTTCCCGGCGAGACACTGGACGACGTGGAAGAACTGAAGGGTTTCCTGGAACGCCAGCGCTTCGACCGCGTGGGTATATTCTCCTATTCACACGAAGAAGGCACTTCGGCGTATGGCCTTGAAGACAATATCCCGCAGGAAGAAAAAGAACGCCGGGCCCAGGACGTGATGGAGACCCAGCAGGAAATTTCACTGGAAAAAAACCAGGAAAAACTGGGAAAGGTATTCAAGGTCCTGATCGATAAAAAGGAAGCAGGACGGTATATGGGCCGCACCGAATTCGATTCGATCGAAGTGGACAATGAAGTGATCATATCAGGATCACCAAAACTGAAAATAGGGGAGTTCTGTAATGTGCGGATCACGAAGGCATATGACTATGATATCGAAGGCGAAGTGGTATAACAGGCACTTCCCTGCCAGGATAAGCTTTTACTAATGCGCCTGCCGGCGCACGAACAGATTGTTATATGAAAATTATCTTGTCGCTCGCTGCAGTCCTCCTGTCAGCCGGGTTAACCGCACAGGAGACCCCACGCAAACCAACTGCTCCGCGCATCCGCTTCTATACCCGTGTGACCGACCTGCACATGGAAAACCCGCTTTATGAAAAGGTGCCCGCAAAAGGGACTTTTACCGGTGAACAGGATGGGAGGGTTTTATACCAGGCCTCTTCCCGGCGCCGCAAACTGGATGGGCCCTGGATCAGCTGGTATGCCAATGGCCATCCGTGCGACTCCGGTGCATTTTCGAAAGGGCTGCCTGATGGCGAATGGAAACGCTGGGATGAAAACGGCCGGCTGCTTTCTGTGCGGCACTACGATGCAGACCGCTACCAGCGCATAACCCAGGAGATGATGCATGCCAATCCCAAAGCCACTTTATTTCCGATTACCCGTTTGTACCGGAAGGATGCTGCACTTGCATTACATTACCTGCATGCCGATTACTCTTTTCCCGGCCATGATATGGCACGGCAGGAAAGCCTCGAGGAACATGTGTTGCAGAATACATCCGGACAGGGAGTCTATCATCCCGTGTTCCGCCGAAGTCTCCATCATGGTTTTTTCCTGAACCTGGACAGCGGCGGCCAGGCGCTTGATTCCGGTTACTATCTAAACGGCCTGCGAGATGGCCACTGGATCCACCGGCGTGCGGGCGGGGAAACGGAAGAGGGTTCCTACACCAAGGGTAAACGCAACCGGGAGTGGAAACGGTACAATGCCGCCGGTAAACTCCAGGTGCTCTGGATTTACAACAATGAAGGCAGGCTTCAGTGGACAAAAAATTATAATTAAGCCTGCCTTTTCCGGCCGCATATTTGTGTTTGTAGGGCTAAAACAGCCTTGAACAAACGACCTTCCCTTATCCTTTGTGTGTTGATGGACCTGCTGGGGTACCTGACCTATGCGGTTCCTGTATTGGGTGAGTTTGCAGACCTTGTCTGGGCACCCGTATCAGGTGCCATTTTCTTCGCCGTATTTGGTGGGTGGAGAGGGGCAGCTGGTGGGATTTTCAATTTTTTGGAGGAACTGATGCCGGGCACCGACTTCATCCCGAGTTTTACCCTGATGTGGTTGATCCAGGGCAAAATAAAAGGGCCGGTAGAAACCAGCCCCGAATAACAAGGGGCGAATCGGTTAACCCCCTATCTATATGAAACCATCTGCGATGGTCTGTAATCGTTTTTATTGATGCTTCAAAATAACGGCACCCACGACACCTCACCAATAGTACAAGCAGCGATTGTTTTGTCGGAGGTTGTATTCCACGCCTGTAGTGGTTTTACTACAACTGTTGCATGCCGTTTAAATTTTACCAGATGAATACCCTGAACAATATTAAACCTGAGACATTTGAAGATACCGGCACTGATGAACTGCGGGACCTGCTGCAGGCCAGCGCTGCCGCTTTTGTTGTGTACCGTAAACAGTCGCCTTCACAACGCGCACATTTTATGCGGGCAGTCGCAGCCGAACTGGATCATGCGTCCGGTACCCTGATCGAAGTTGCCAATGCGGAAACAAACCTCGGCGAAGAGCGGCTGAAGACCGAACTTCTGCGTACCATGTTCCAGCTGCGATCCTATGCAGATGCCTGCGAACGCGGCCAGCACCTCGACCTGCGCATCGATACTGCCACATCAAAGCGGCCATCCCTGCGGAAAATGAATGTCCCGCTCGGCCCAGTGGCTGTTTTTGGCGCAGCCAATTTTCCCTTCGCCTATTCCACAGCAGGTGGTGATACGGCGTGCGCGTTTGCCGCGGGTTGTACCGTTATTGTAAAAGCACATCCCGCCCATGCCCATACCAGTGAATTGGTGGCTGGGGCCATCCGGCGTGCCGCTGCATTATACCATTTACCGCCTGCGGTGTTTGTGCATGTGCATGGCAGGTCCAACGGGATCGGACGCGCCATTGTAGAACATCCCGGCGTAGCCGCTGTGGGCTTTACCGGTTCATTCCAGGGCGGCAAACAATTATCTGACTGGGCAGCGCAACGGAAGGTGCCTATCCCGGTGTTTGCCGAGATGAGCAGTATCAACCCCGTGTTTATCCTGCCGCGTAAACTGGAATCGGATATGAATACCATCGTGGAAAAAATCGCTGCTTCGGTCACGTTGAGTGCCGGTCAGTTTTGTACCAATCCGGGTTTGCTTGTTGCTACCGATGATAAACATACCGCGACGTTTATCAATGCACTCGCGGATAAAATCAATGGAACCACGCCAGCGGTCATGTTGCATCCCGGGATCTTCAAAAACTATGTGGAGAAAAGGGCGAATGCACTGGCGCAAAATGCGGTGGAGATCCGCGCTGTGTCGTCCACCGAACCAGGGTTGAACGAAGGGGCTGCAACACTTGCGGTCACGGATGCGGATACTTTCCTGTCGAACCCACTCCTGCATGGCGAAGTATTTGGACCGTATACACTGCTGGTGAAATGCCGGGATGCAGCACAGGTAGTGGAACTGGCAGCTGCGCTGGAAGGACAACTAACCAGCACGTTGATTGCGGATGAAAAAGACCTGCTGGCACATCCGCTGCTGGAAGAAACTGTCCGGTATAATTGCGGAAGGCTTATCTGGGATGGTGTACCAACGGGAGTGGAGGTTTGTCTTTCCATGCAGCATGGCGGTCCGTGGCCGGCTACTACTGATTCGCGGTTTACCGCCGTTGGCGCTGATGGCATCCGGCGTTTTGTGCGACCGGTCAGTTTCCAGGGATGGCCCGATCACCTGCTTCCCGATGAACTGAGGGATGTTAACAGTACCGGGATGTGGCGCACGATGAATAACCGCTTAACGGATGAGCCTGTCTGATCCTGGTCTGTACCGCTGGCCACCACCAATGCCGGGAGTAAATGAAAGGGACAGCGACAGGATAAAATATCCCCCGATGATGTACGGAATCACAGGTGACCATGCTCCGATGCCAAACCAGTCGCGCGTAACAAGAAGTACCCCCATGCCGAAAGCAACACGCAGCAATTCCCATACCCACGCGTAAGGATGGCGATCCATCAGTTCCGTCATTGCATACACCGTGAGCAGTATAAAAATCCCATACAGGTAAATTGCAGAGGCATCGGATGCATTGATGGATGCAATACTGGCGAACAGGTAACTCAGGAAAAAAAGTAATACCAGCAGCTGGATCCAGCACCATGTTTTTAACGCGGTAGTGGAAGGTGGATTGTATTTCCGGAATGAATACACATTTTCGATTTTGCGGACGGGAAAACGCAGCTGCATATCGTGCGGCTGGTAGCCTGTTGGTTTGAACCACAACAGGAACTTGTCTTTCCAGCTGCCGGTATACCAGGCATCCCTTGCCAGTAGTGCCACGTGCTGGAAGTTTATCCTTACCGGGTTCCAGGTCTGCACCGGCCTGGTGATCCCATACACAGCCGGTACATCCGGGCGTTCGGCGCAGAATGTGCCAAACCATTTATCCCAGAAAATAAAAATCTGACCGTAATTCCTGTCGATGTATTCAGGATTGATCGCATGATGCACCCGATGGTGCGAGGGTGTCACAATAATGTGTTCGAGGAAACCCATTTTACCGATATGGCGGGTGTGGTACCAGAACTGGGCAAAGAGGTGCAGAGGCGCTACCACCGCAATTACTTCCGCGGGCACCCCAAGCACTGCGGCGGGCAGCAGGAAGATGATAAAGATGCGCACGATCCCCGAGATACTCTGCCGGAGTGCACAGGCAAGATTAAACTCCTCCGAACTATGATGGATCAGGTGTCCGTTCCAGAAAAAATTTACCACATGCTGGATCCGGTGGGTGCAATAGCCGGCAAAGTCGAGGACGATAAAGGCGATGATATAGACCAGCACCGTGGATGGTACTTCGGTGATCGCAAAATACCGGAGGAAGAACGGATAGGAGAGAATGACCAGCGCGAGCCCAAGCACATCCTTGGTGACATTGGTCACGCCGGATGCGAGGCTGGAGATCATGTCCATTGTCTGCACGGTCTCCATTCCTTTTTTCCATCCGTACCATTTTTCAAAAAGTACAAGAAGAAGGAAGGCCGGCATGGCGATCAGTAATATTTTCCCGTAGGTTTCCATATGTTAAGCGCTGGCTAATTTCGGGTATTTTCCGGAAATGCCGGCAGGGGTGTATATTGCTGTTTCAATAACCTGCCCCTCCTGAGCGAACGATTTGCCCGGGAATTTGTTGAAGGGGGCCGGCTTTCACCGGCAGCGATTTATTTACCTGATATGGATTGTCAATCAACATCGATAGCATTCAGTTCGACCGGTGCGTTTACACGCATAGCGATGGATTACGTGGCCCAGGCTGCCAGCCTGCGGCCATTCTACAAACACGAAACCGGCCGCGATGGTATCCGCCAGTCAATTGAAGAGCGCCGGAAAGCACCTGATCACCGGGCAGTACTGAGCGGGGTGCTGCGTGAACAATATGAAGGGGTGGAGACGAGTGAAAAAACCAGCAGCAACCTTGCAGCCCTGGCAAAGCCCAACAGTTTCACCGTCACCACTGCCCACCAGAACAACTTATTTACCGGCCCGCTATATTTTATCTATAAGATTCTGCATGTGGTAAAACTCGCGGAAGAACTCAGCGCGTTGTACCCGGCTGATCATTTTATACCGGTCTATTATATGGGCTCGGAAGATGCCGACCTGCAGGAGCTGAACCACGTGACTGTGTATGGCAATAAGCATAGCTGGAACCCTATCCAGGATGGAGCGGTGGGTCGCATGAAAGTGGATTATAAACTACTGCAGCTGGTAGATACCCTCACAGGACAGCTGTCGGTAACGGAAGAAGGGCAGGAGATCATGGCTGCGGTCAGGAAGTTTTACCGCGAAGGGGAAACGATCCAGCGGGCCACATTCCTGTTTGTCAATTACCTGCTGGGTGAGTTTGGGGTGGTGGTGCTGATCCCGGATCATGCAAAACTGAAAAGCCTGGTCTTTCCGATTTTTGAAGACGAACTGCTCAACCAGACAGCCTCCGGCATCGTGCAGAAATCCGCTGCGGAGCTCGGCCGGTACTACAAAGTGCAGGCACACCCGAGGGAGATCAATCTTTTTTACCTCGACGAACAGGTCCGTGAACGGATCGAAAGGGAAGGGGAAACATGGAAGGTGCGGCAGACCGGCCAGGAATTTTCCCGGGAGGGGATCCTGCTCGAACTTCGGGAACACCCCGAACGGTTTAGTCCGAATGTCATCCTGCGCGGCCTTTACCAGGAGACCATTTTACCGAATATCCTGTTTGTTGGGGGAGGCGGTGAACTGGCCTACTGGCTTGAACTCCGGCAGCTGTTTGAACATTACCGTGTGCCGATGCCTGTATTGATGCTGCGTAACTCTTTCCTGGTAACCGGGAAGCGGCAGGCTGCTGCCCTGCAGAAACTGGGTTTCACCGTTGCCGATATTTTCATACCGGCAGATGAGTTACTCAACCGGCTTGTCAAAAGGGAAACGGATAAAAATCTCTCGATCCACTCCTTTATCGATTCAACGAATGAATTGTATGGTTCTCTCCTGACACAGGCCACCCAGGTGGACCCTACACTTAGCCGTCATGTGGACGCCCTGCGGGCAAAATCACTGTACCGCCTGGTCGAGCTCCAGAAGAAAATCCTGCGCGCAGAGAAACGCAATTTTGCCGATCGTGGCAGGCAGATCAATGCACTGAAGAAGGAATTATTCCCCAATGGCAGCCTGCAGGAGCGGGTTGACAATATCCTGCCGCTCTATGCGCGGCAAGGAAGAAAGTTGCTGCACGAACTCCACCGGCACAGCCCGGGTATTGATGCCGCTTTTATTATACTTGAGTGCGGCGACTAGCCCGAACTGAATAAGCCTTATTTTGCGCTCGCAAAACCAAGCTTACATGTCAGACAAGCAGCCCGTAGGGAAAGGCACCGGTAAATACAGCCAGACAAAACGAATTTTCCGCAGGGTAATGAAGCTGCTGGCCTTGCTATTGGTACTGATGTACCTGCTGGTTTGCCTGTCGCCCTGGCTGCCACCCGCCAGTTTCTGGTTTGCAGCGGTGCTCGGCTATGGTTTCCCGTTCCTCCTGGCTGCCGTCCTGCTCGCGTTGCTGGTATTGATTATCCGGCGTTCCCGTCTGGCATTTGTGCCACTGGTACTCCTGCTGCTCGGTTTCCAGCAGATCCGCGCGGCAATTGCCTTCCATTTCGGTGCTGCGGATTTCCGGACTGAAAAAAAACAGGGGAGTCTGCG
This sequence comes from Chitinophagaceae bacterium, assembly GCA_004173355.1. Classification (GTDB taxonomy): domain Bacteria; phylum Bacteroidota; class Bacteroidia; order Chitinophagales; family Chitinophagaceae; genus JBEVJC01. Next base: position 23,048 of record SEAD01000031.1, read on the forward strand.
GGTCATGTTATGGAATGTGTCCGCCTGGGACCAGACACCGAAAGCGGGGAAGGAGTTTGCCAGTTTCCGCAACCTGATGATGGACGCCGTGCAGCAGCAACAGGCGGATGTCTTGTGTTTCCAGGAATTCTTCGAGCCCAGCAACTCAAAATATTTCGACAGCAATATCGAAGAGCTGCGGAAGATGGGATACAGTTACCATCATTTCTATCCAAAGTCGGTAACATACAGTGGCCGGCGGCTGGTCGGACTGATCATCTTATCAAAATACCCCATCGTTGATTCCGCCACGGTGCGGTTTGCCAATACCCCGCACTCCGAAGGGCTGGTCAGTGCAGATATCAAGGTAAATGATAAAACAGTCCGCGTGTTTTCCACCCACCTTGAATCCTCGAGGACCAGCGGCAGGGGGGCGGGTAATGTGGCCGGCAAAGCGAAAAATGTATTATCCAGGCTGAAGCAGGCCTACTATTACCGCCAGCCACAGGCGGAGCTGGTGAAACAGGCAGTAGAGGCAAGTCCGTATCCCGCGGTGCTCTGCGCCAACCTTGGTGACATCCCCAATTCCTGGTCATATTTTAAGGTAAAAGGCAATATGGACGATGCTTTCCTGAAAAAGGGTGCGGGCTTTGGCCGTACGTACAGGTTCCTGTCACCAACCGTTCGTGTGGATTACATTTTTGCCGGGAACGGATTGCGGGTAGACCAGTTCAACATCCCCGGTGTCACCTACTCCGATCACTATCCGCTGGTGTGTGACCTGTTGCTGGATTGAGGAATGATATACCCACATAGTAGTATAAGCCTTAAATAGTTAGGAAGAATATCCCCCGTTTGTGGTATTTTTGAAAATACACGTAGGAATTTTTCTTCTTTCGGAATATTTAGCTACTTTAGTGCATCAATTGAAAGATTGATCCATATCTGGAACCGAAATCTTTCCTGTGAAGCCCGCCTTAATCTACGCGATTTAGTTTTTCTTCCACATCCCTTGAACGAAATCAGAGTGCTTTTCCTGGACTTGCCACCAGCCAGTACTTACTCCAATTTTCCTTGATTACAAAACAGGAAACTGTTTAGGTTATTTATCACACGTAATCATTGTAAGTATGCGTACCAGTATTTTGAGTATCAGCGGTAACAAGTCGATGAACTACCTGCTTGATACGGTCCTTTCGAGAAAACACAGGGTAGTTACCGTCGCGGATATCTACCAGGGCATGGTTGAATTAAAAAAAACACAGATAGGTCTTATTATAATAGATGTTGATTACCATACCCAGGAAAACTGGGATTTCATCCAGCATTTACAGACAAGTGGTTTATACCAGGATTTACCAATATTCATATTGACCAGCGACAAGGAAAGCGCATTGCAAATTTCCGATTCCGTGTCGGCACTGACTTTGATCCATAAGCCTTTCAGTCCATTGGACATTTTACGAAAAGCCGAAGAGTTGTTTGCCAAAACACTGATTTAACCCGAACCGAACACCCAACTTTTTTGCAATGTTTGTAGAGACTTTTCCAACTGCTGCTTCCGCCACCGGCGCGCATTATGCCCGACCTGACGCCAAGGCGTTTGACAACGTCAAAACAGAATTGAGCTACCTGTACATTGGTTCTGATATCAGTGCCAGTGAATCGCTTCACCCGTTTTTCCCGGAGGGTGCTTTTACTGAATCGTTTACTGAAGCGCGTGAGCTGATCCGCGGTTTCCGCAAGAATGAGGCGCCTGACGTGATCTTCATCGATATGCCATGGAACCGCACCGGCGCCAGCAAGTTCTGCCTGTTCCTGAAAGACCAGGCTGTGCTTTCCAAAACCGTAATTATATACAATGAACTCCGTCTTGATTCCGGTTCTATCAGTTTCCTGAAGCAGAACCAGCTGGTAGACGAAGTGGTGAGCATATCCTCTTCGCGGATTGATTACGCGCGGAAAGTGGAATTCCTGAAAAAAATCCGGAGCCGTCCGCAGAAACTGACGGTGAGCTGGAATGGCCTCAACAGGACTATCCCGGAGCAGATGAAACAGTTCGCCCCCGTCAAAAGGATGATTGACATCGTTCTTTCGACTATCGCGCTGGTGGCCCTGAGCCCGTTGTTCCTCCTGATCGCTGCTGCCATCCGCATTGAATCAAAAGGCCCGATCTTTTATGCCGCACCCCGTGCCGGCCGAGGCTTCCGCATATTCAAATTTTATAAGTTCCGCACCATGGTGGTGGGAGCCGATAAGCGCATCCAGGAGCTTGCGCACCTGAACCAGTATGATGGTGCCAGCAATGGCCCTACTTTCCTGAAGATCAGTAATGACCCGCGTGTAACCCGGATTGGCCGTTTCCTCCGCAATACGAGCCTGGATGAAATCCCGCAATTCCTGAACGTGCTGAAAGGGGATATGTCATTTGTCGGCAACCGCCCTTTACCCCTGTACGAAGCGTCCACCCTGACTACCAATGATTTTGTCGAGCGCTTTATGGCTCCGGCTGGTATTACCGGTCTCTGGCAGATCAAAAAAAGGGGCAAGGACAATATGTCTGTAGAAGAGCGGATCAACCTCGATATCACTTATGCCCGTAAACATAGTGTAGCCTACGATTTCTGGATCATGGCCAACACACCTGGCGCACTGCTGCAGAAGTCAGACGTATAAGAGCAGTGGCCCACCCCTTAGTTCGTACCCATCAAAATAACTGTGATGCTTAAGGAGCCTTTAATTTCAATTGTAACACTCAATTGGAACCAGGTTGATATAACCTGCGAATTCCTGGAATCGACCAGGAAATTTACCTACAAAAATTATGAGATCCTTGTGTGTGATATGGGTTCCGATGTGGACCCCACAGACCGGATCAACGCCGGGAACTATCCCAATACCCGGGTATTACGCAGCGAAACCAATCTCGGTTTCAGCGGCGGGAATAACTGGGGCATGCGCCACCTGAAAGGGGATTATATATTTATCGTTAACAACGACACCGAAGTCACCCCCTCCCTGCTGGAAGACCTGCTGGAACCCTTTTTCACCGATCCGGCAATCGGGGTGACCTGTCCCAAGATCCGCTTCCACCACAATCCGGAAGTGATCCAGTATGCAGGCTTCCACCCGATGAACTTCCTTACCGGCCGCACCACGGCGGTGGGTACACTGGAGCAGGACAAAGGACAGCACGATGAACCGGGATTCACCCACGGAGCCCATGCCTGCGCCATGCTCGTCAAACGGGAAGTCATTGAAAAAGTGGGCATGTTCCCCGAGAAGTTCTTTATCTACTACGAAGAGTGGGACTGGAGCAGCCGGATCACCCGAGCCGGGTACAAGATTTTCTACCAGGCAAAAGGGCTGATTTTCCATAAGGAATCGATGACAATGGGTAAAAAAAGCGCGATAAAAGTCTACTTCCATACAAGGAACAGGATCTTATACATGCGCAGGAACACTAATTTCTTCCAGTTCTTCGTATTCATCAGCTTTTTCACTTTCTTTACGGCGCCCAAATCAATTGTCACATTTGCAGCCAAAAAACAATTCAGTCACCTGAAGTCTTTTATAAAAGGCGCGACCTGGAACCTGACTGCATCCCGGCATTCCCCTGTATAGGGGAAGGATAGCAGCGGGCTGCAAACCAAATAACAACCATGAAGGTATTAGTAATCGGAGGCGGGATTTTTGGAACATCCGCCGCTTCACTCCTGGCTGACAAAGACGTACATGTAGACCTGGTGGAATCGCAGAACGACATCCTGAAGGTCGCCTCTCGTGTTAACCATAACCGTGTGCACCTCGGGTACCATTACCTGCGGAGTATCGAAACCGCCGAGCAGAGCCTCGAAGGGCTGCTTTCCTTCCTCTTCCATTTCGGCAGCGCGGTAGTGTACCAGTTTCCCAATTATTATGCAATTGCCAAAGAAGGCAGTAAGACCAATACAGCACAGTTCCTCGCGTTCTGTGAAAGGGTAGGTATCGGCTTCGATGAAGAGATGCCACCCGATAACCTGTTCAACCGGTCAGCGCTGGAGTCCTGCTTCCGTGTACCGGAACCGGTATACGATCATCTCCTGCTGAAGAAGATCATGAAGAAAAAACTGCAGCACCCGAATATCAATGTGTACCTCAACACAAACTGTGTGGGGCTGAAACACATGTCGGACGGCACTTTTGAAGCGAAGCTGAGTACGGGCACAAAGACTTACGACGTGGTACTGAACTGTACTTACTCCAACATTAACCAGATCAATTCATTCCTGGATATCCCGGAAAAGAGACTCCTCTATGAGGACGTAATAATCCCCGTTTTTAAATATCCTTCGCCTGCGTTCGGACTGACCGTTATGGACGGTCCGTTCTGCAGTGTGATGCCACGGGGCATGCAGCGCAATGAATTCCTGCTTTACCATGTCAAGGAATCAGTGCTTAACCGCGAGATCAGCCTGAAGCGACCCGATTTCAAAGTGACAAAATTCACAAAGGAAGAACTGACCGGTCCGGATGGTATTTATGACAAGGCATCCCATTTCATGCCCTTCCTGAAAAATATCCAGCCGGCCGGGTACAACCAGGTTACAAGGAGTGTTTATGAAAACGATGACGATGCCCGGATCACCGAGCTCTATACATATGATGGCCTGCCGAACTATTTTACTATCCTTTCAGGAAAGGTGACTACCTGTATACAGGCTGCACTGGAGATCAAACATATCATCCAGGGAAGGAAGCTGAAGAAACGGTTTATCATGTCTGTTTAACGAGCAAAAATGAAAAAACGGATCCTTCTTTTCGGGGCGAACAGTTTTGTGGCAAAGGAATTCATCAGCTCCTGCCGCGATCGCTATGAGGTGGTGCCGGTCTATCGCAATAATCCCGCCCCGGCGCTGAATCTCGACTTCACCGATTCATCGGCGATTGCGGGGTTTACCGCTGCACTCGAAGGGACATTCAGTGATCTTGTTTTCCTGCAGGGTATCAACCCGTCGATGGGAGTGAAGGATATCACGGAAGAACATTTCCTGCGGATGATGAAAGTAAACCTTTCCACCCCGGTCCTCCTGCTCGCAGCAATGCAGGATAAAATAGAAACAGGCGGCAGCGTGGTCATGGTATCATCGGTGGCCAAACGGAAGGGGAGTTATGATCCTTCGTATGCCGCAGCCAAAGCGGGTCTTACGGGACTGATGCTGAGCCTGGCCAACGGTTATCCCGCTTTGCGGTTTAACCTCGTGTCACTCGGACTCGTGGAAGGTTCACCCGTATTCAACGGCATGACGGACGATTTCCGCGCGCGGCACGCAGCAAGGATGCAGAACGGGACGTTCATCAAGGCCTCCAATGTAGTCAGCGTGATCGCACAGCTGATCGATAACGAAAACCTGAACAGGACAGATATCGCCATCGATGGCGGTTACAATTAATAATGACGGAAACAGCTACATACAGTAAAGTGGATGCCGGTGCAACGGGTAAAAAGAAAATCCGTGTGCTGGAATGTATCCGGCAGGGACAGATCGGCGGCGGTGAATCACACCTGCTCAGCCTGGTGGAAAACCTTGACCGCAGCAGTTATGACCCTGTTGTACTTTCCTTTACCGATGGTCCGATGATCGAAAGGCTCACGGCCCTGGGTATTGAGAACAAAGTCATCCATACCACACGTCCTTTTGATATAGGAAAATGGAAAGCCGTGAAGGCATTTATAAAAAGCCAGTCGGTTGACCTGGTCCATGCCCATGGAACCCGCGCCAATTCAAATGTACTCTGGGCAGCACGATCACTGGGTATTCCAGTGATCTATACCGTGCATGGCTGGTCATTCCACCAGGACCAGCAGGCGCTCGTACGACGCATACGGATCCTTGGTGAAAAATACCTGGTTTCAAAATCAGATCTTACGATTTCGGTGTCTGCTTCCAACCAGGAATCAGGACGCCTGGTCATCCCCTCATTGCGTTCTGTAGTGGTTAACAACGGGATCGACCAGCTGAAATTCAATCCCGGCAGGCGCTTTACCGATGTGCGCCGCCAGCTCGGTATTCCCGCAGCTGCCACGCTGGTGCTTTTCATCGCCCGGTTCACCTCGCATAAACAACCGCTTACACTGATAGATGCGTTTGCAAAGGCACTCGGACAGCGGCCGGAACTGCATTTACTGATGGTGGGTGACGGCGACCAGAAAGCGGAAGCCATTGAGAAAATAAAAGCTGCGGGACTGCAGGATAAAATCACACTTGAGACCTTTCGCCAGGATGTGCCCGATGTACTGGCAGCCGCAGATATATTTGTACTGCCATCGCTCTGGGAAGGACTGCCGATCGGACTGCTGGAAGCCATGTCCATGGGCCGTGCGGTGATCGCCACCAATGTGGATGGTTCACGTGAGGTGATCCGCAACAGGGTAAACGGGTTACTGACCGATACAAACCAGCTTGTGCCTAATCTGACCAGCGCCATCGTGGAGCTGGCGGGCAATCCGTTGCTGCGCCATGAGCTGGCATCCTATGCCATGGCCACCGTGAATGAAAAATACAACGCCGCCAACATGACCCGTGAGATTGAATCGCTGTACCGGCAGGTGCTGGATAAAACAAACAGATAAACTTTATTATGGAATTCACAAGGATCGCAGATATCAAACGCCTGGACTTTATCACCCGGGTCTTAAAAGAAAACCTCCCCGAAAATGCGGAGGTGCTGGATGTGGGCTGTGGTAATGGCGTGATCAGCCGGAGCCTTGGCGCCCGTGGTTTCAATGTCCGCGGGGTTGACATCAGCGAAAAGACAATTGCCAGGGCCAATGAGCTCAATACCCTTCCCAACGTGCGTTTTGAAGTAGTGAGCGCGGAGAAGCTGGTGGCTGACGGTCAGAAATACCATGCCGTGATCTGCAGCGAGGTACTCGAACATCTGCATGAACCCGGCAAACTGCTGCAGGTGATCCATGAGTCCATCCACGACAACGGGATTGTAATTGTGACCGTACCCAATGGTAATGGCCCGCGTGAATTGTTTGTTACGCGCCCGGTTATCCGGATGCAGAAAAAAAACAACTGGGTCTGGAAATTTGTACAGAAAGTAAAAGGGCTTTTCGGATACAAAGGCACCACTGCACAATCCAGTGCCGATGACCTTACACATATCCAGTTTTTCACCCGGCCAACGCTGGAAGCCCTGGCAAAGGAAAATGAATTCAGGATCGTGAAATTCGGGAAGACGAATTTCATCGAGGATGTATTCCCGTTCTCCTTCTTCAGCAAGAAGTTCAAATTCCTGCAGCGCTGGGATTGTGCGCTGGCTGAAAAACTGCCTTATAGCTTTACCGGCGGCTTCGTCACCGTGTGGCGCAAAAAGTAGTCCGGGATGCCAGTCACCAGCCAACCTTCCATGCCTGCACCAGCGGGCGGCCGTCTCGCCGGTATCGATGCCCTTCGGGCAGTGGCGATGCTGCTTGGCGTGTTGTTCCATTCCCTGATTGCCTACCGCGTGCACCCGTTGCCGACATGGCCATATGATGACCAGGTGCATCACTGGGCTTTTGATTATCTCTACCTCTTTATCCATTCGTTCAGGATGTCGCTGTTTTACCTGATCGCTGGGTATTTCTGCAGGTTACTGATTTACCGGACAGGGGAGAAGGCCTTTATCAGTCACCGGGTGAAAAGGATCCTTATACCGTTCGCCGCCAGTCTCCTGGTGGTCCTTCCCTTTACGATTTTCCCGTTCCTGGTTTACCGTTACAGCCTGGGCAATGCCGGCGACTGGAACAGTACATTGCACCTGGCATGGAAACAGCTGCTGCACTGGAACGGGATGGCCCATCTCTGGTTCCTTTATTACCTGCTGATGTATTATGTGGCTGCGATAGTCCTGCTCCGGATTTACAGGGCGGGATGGCTGAAACCCCTGTTCCGCCTGGCCTCGAGGCTTTGTGCCAGTCCGGGCAGGATTGTCGCCATTTCACTTCCCCTGATCTGGATACTGCTGTGCGCTTCCCGGGAACTTTACCTGCATGTGGATACCGGTATCCTGCCGGGACCCGTGTTCCTGCTGTTTTACTTCCTGTTTTTCGGGATGGGATGGATGCTGCACCGGCTGCCCTCACCATTTGCCTGGTTCGTCCGGACCATGCCACTGACGCTGCCCGCCGGAATGCTGCTTTCGGGAATACTGTTTTATATCGAATTCAACGGGTACTACCAGCCTTCCGGTCCGATGTTCTGGGTGGTAAAGGCCCTTGCTGCCGTCCAATCGATCACGCTGGTATCGGGAGTGATCGGTTTTTTCCTGAAATTTTTTGCCTCCGCCGGACCGCGATGGAGATATATCTCCGATGCCTCGTTCTGGATGTACCTGCTGCACCTCGGACTGATCGCAGGACTCCAGGTCTGGTTCATTTATCTCGGGATCAGCCCGTTTTTGCGTTTTCCACTGGTATTGGGGATAACATTTTTCGTAACCCTGGTTTCTTACCGATATATGGTCAGGTATACCATCATTGGGGTATACCTGCACGGGAAAAGGGAACGAAATATCGTTGCCGGGAAATAAACAATACCCTAAAGCGGGGATTTACGATGGGAACAGGGGCGAAGAAAGGGTGTTTTAAACAGCCACTACCGTGGTTTTCCCCGAAAAAACTCTTACGGCCTGCTTGCAGGTGTAAAATAGATTTTCTATATTGCGGTGCCTTACATTTCTGTCAGGCCTATTTTAATTCCAACCTTCCTACCGAAGCAACCTCGGTACTCCACTTTTCCTTTTGATCGACCTGACCAATTATCCGCAAGAGAAACAAAGATGTTTCCATTAATCATTTGCGTGGTCAAAAACAATGCCACTCATCAGCATCAATTTAACTTTATGAAACTGCTTAGCAAACAATTCCTTGTTTTACTGGTAATGTCTTTACTGGTGCAATTTTCATTTGCACAGGTAATGGATCCCAGTGACCCGGTTGTCGAGTACTCCGGAGGCAACGTTGCACAACCGGCCAATGGCCAGGTAGGTGACTGGGTGAAAACAACCCGCCTCAACTGGAATTCGAACGAGTACAAGTGTTACATCTACAAGGGTAACATTTTCCGTCTGAAGTTCCCGAAGACTTACCAGCACAACGTTGCTGATGGAAAGACGTATCCTGTGATGGTCTTTTTCCATGGTCTGGGTGAATCTGCCGACGAGAATATGTATGACAACGAATACCAGCTTTACCACGGCGGACAGCTTCACATGAATGCGGTCAACGCGGGTAAATTCGACGGCTATTTGCTTTACATGCAGAACCAGTACGGTTTTTTTGGTGCCACACACTTTGACGCACTGAACGAGATAGTCCGGAATTTCCTCGTACCACAGAATAAAGTTGATATCAACCGTATTCTGCTTAACGGTCTTTCGGCCGGTGGCCAGGCTTGCTGGGAAATGGCGATCCGCCATCCGACACTGATTGCTGCCACACTACCTATAAGTGCGGCACTTTCGAGTTTCCAGAGCTCTTCAGATATCCTGAAGTTTATCCCGATCTGGCATTTCCAGGGCGGTCTTGATAAAAACCCGAACCCTGGTGTATCTGAAGCACTGGGTGCTTCCATTATCGCGGCTGGGGGCAATTATAAATACACCAAATACCCTTTGCTGGGTCATGGTTGCTGGACAAGCGCCTGGGCTGAACCTGACTTTTATCCGTTCATGCTCCGCGCCAACAAACTGAATCCAATTCCCCTGTTTGGTAAGTATGAGTTCTGCCCGGATGAAAATGTAAATGTTACCCTCGGTATCTCTACGGGCTTCAGCGGTTACCGCTGGAGCAAGGACGGGGTGGTCATGCCGGGTGAGACCAGCAATACCCTTGTGCTTAACGGTACCCAGGCAGCAAAATTCGGAACATATGCCGTTAGCGTATTACGCGGCAGCACATGGTCAGCTTATTCTCCCAATCCGGTTGTGGTAAAACTGAAGGCGCAGACTGTGACCCCGGTAATCACTACACTGGGCCTGCTGAGCCGCGCACTGCCTTCCCCGGATGGAAACACAACTGTTACAATGGCCCAGCCTGAAGGCTATGCCAGCTATCAATGGGTACGCGAGGGCAGCGCAACCGTTCTGAGCACTACAAACACATTAACCGTAAACACAACCGGCAGCTATAAGGTCAGGGTAACCGAACAGTTCGGTTGTTCTACCGACTACTCACCGCTTTTCAATGTGGTAAATGCAAACGGCCCGAACAAGCCGGATATGCCAACACAGGTGATCGCAACCGCAATCAACCTGACCAGCATGAAGATTGACTGGACGCAGAACCCGCATCCGGATTTCAACGAAACCAACTTCGAGGTATACCAGGCTACACAGGCAGGCGGACCATATGTAATGGCTGGCATCACGGGTGCCGACCAGACTTCTGATACCATCACCGGACTGGTTGAGGGTACCAAATACTATTACATTGTACGTGCGATCAACAATACCGGTGCTTCGGCAACAACTGCTGAAATTACTGGTTCAACCATCGCTGACAACCAGCCACCGACCACACCGCAGAACTTCCGTATCACTGCAAGCACCACCAACTCAGCGACAGTTGCATGGAATGCATCGACTGACAATATCGGTATCCAGGTGTATGATATCTTTATCAATGATGTGAAGTCATATGTGACTACCGGTACTTCGTTTACGCTGTATAACCTCTCGGCAGCGGTAGGTGGATACAATTTTTATGTACGTGCCAGGGATATCAATAACAACTCATCTGCAGCAAGTAATATCGTTTACTTCATGCAGCCTAACCCGCTGCCTGCCGGACCAGCTGCCCCATCTGCATTCACTGCCACTACCGTGTCAGCGAAACAGGTCAACCTTGCCTGGACCGACAACGCCACGGATGAGACGGGATACCAGATCCTGCGTTCAACAAACATCGCAACCGGTTACACCATTATTGCACTGACCGGCCCGAATGTTACAACCTGGCTCGACAGCAACTCGCTTGCTGCAAACACCAGATATTTCTACCGCCTCAATGCAGTTTATAAATTTGGTACAACCGGCTACGCAGGTTTACCTGGAGCAAGCTGGAAACTGGACAATGGTTACACTGATGCAAGTGGTAACAACAAAACGCTTTCCGGCGGCGGGTCACCTGTATTCAATGCTACCGACAAAAAAGAAGGTACACACTCAATACAGTTCAACGGTACATCACAGCAGGCAGAAATCAATACCGCAACGGGTGACTACGCACGTGGCACCTACAACGCACGTACAGTCAGCCTGTGGATGAAATCGACAGTGAACACCGGATACAGGATCGCATTTGACCTGGGTGGCTCTGACAATGGTATTGCCATCGGTATTGAAAACAACGTACTGCGTGCAGGTATCGCCAGCAACAACATACGGAAGAGCATCTCTACGCCATACAGCAGCAACGCCTGGAACTTTATCACCGTTGTTTACTCGGTAAACAGCCTGAAACTTTATGTGAACGGTGTGCTCGCTGCACAGGACCTTGCACTTGGATTTAACTCGGTCGGTGCCACTACCAACGCTTCAAGGATTGGTTATTTCAACGGCACCAATGCCCTGAATGCAGGAACCCTGCGCTTCACCGGCCTGATGGATGATGCATCCGTGCACACCATCGCACTGAGCGAACGCCAGATCCTGAACCTGATGAACGATGCCACCACTGCGGCCACAACCAGTATCATCCCGGCCAAACCTGCACAGGCAACCAACCTGGCAGCAACCGCACTGAGCAGCTCTACCACACATATCACGTGGTCAGACAATTCAAACAACGAAACCGGATTTGAGCTTTACAAATCGGATAACGATAACACCAACTTTGTACTGCTGAAAGGCCTTCCTGCAAATACAACATCTTACACAGATAACAACCTGTTTGCAAACTCTGTAAGGTATTACAAGGTGCGTGCGATCAACCTGGGTGGCGATAACGGATTCAGCAATGAAGACAGCGCACAGACCTGGGCTTACAACCCTGTAGTGGCGCCAGTCACTGCCAAATACATGCGGATCGGCACACAGTTGCAGGTACCGGTAACAGCTACCAGCCCGCTCAACGGTGCAATTACACTGAGTGCAACCAACCTGCCTGCCTTCGCCAGCTTTACTTCAAATGGCGGCTCAGGTATCATTACATTCAACAATCCTCCTGCTTTCGGGACCTATCCTGACATCACCATTACCGCTACCGATCCGTTCGGATCCGGCAGTGCAGCCTTCCAGCTGGTGGTGAATGACAACTATAGCCCGGAACTGCCCGCTATCAGCCCGCTGAGCGTTAATGAAGGACAGACTTTCCCGCTGAACCTGGCTGCAACCGACCAGAACGGTGCCGATGTACTGAGCTGGAGTTTCGTAGGACTGCCATCCTTTGTCACCCCGGTGATCAACGGTGGAAATGCCACGCTGAATATCACCCCAGGTTATGCTGATCGTGGTACATACCCGGTAAGCGTACTGGTAAATGATGGTAATAATGGTTCAATAACGCGTTCATTCGTGCTTACGGTTAATGACGTGAATCCTAACCAGCGTGTGTATGTAAACTTCTCCGGTCCGGGTAGCCCTGTGGCACCGGCACCATGGAACAGCACCAACATAATGCCTAACCTGAATGTGATACGTGCCAACCTGCTCGACCAGAGCGGTGCAGCGACAACCGTGTCACTGAGGGTAATGTCTACATGGGGTTCTATCGGAAATGGTTCAAACGTACTGGGTGTGAATACCGGTAACAATTCCGGTGTGTATCCTGATCCCGTAATGCAGACTGCATGGTGGACAGATGTCAACAATGCACAGCGTATCAAGATCTACGGTCTTGATCCTGCACAGAAATATACCTTTACCTTCTTCGGAAGCCGTACCGGTGTATCTGATAACCGCAGCACCAAATACACCCTGACCGGTGCAGAGGTGAGCAGTACCACGCTGCAGGCAGCGAACAACAGCCAGAACCTGGCCTTTATCCAGAACGTTTACCCTGGAAACGATACATTCGAACTCCGTCTCGAAAAAGATGCAGGTTCATCCTTTGGCTACCTGAACGCAATGGTGATCGAGAAAGCATTCGACGACGCAACAGCACCGGCTCCGGCAAGGAACGTGGCAGTTGCCCTGACAGGTGGTGCAGCGAAACTGACCTGGATTGACGCGGCTTACAACGAAACCAGTTATGAAGTGTACCGCTCCACCCAACTGGATGGTGATTACAGCCTGGTCAAAGCGATCAACCCGAATGTGGAAACCTATACCGATACAACGATTTACGGTAACACCACATTCTTCTATACAATCAAGGGCCTGAACGCCAATGGCAGCTCATACAGCGATACCGTAAGCATCACCACCGGCAACGGAACACCGGTGCTGCCCGCAATCGCCAACGTGGCCATGAGGATCCAGGAAACGCTGAATATCCCGATCAACGTAACGGATGATGCCGGCGATGTGATTACTTTCACTGCCACCAACCTGCCTCCGTTCGCCACACTGACCGACAACGGTAACGGACAGGCTATCCTGAAACTTACCCCAGGCAGCACGATCGGTATCTTCAACAACATCACCATCAAGGCAACCGATGCCGCTGGTGCATGGACTTCAAGGAGCTTCAATGTAAGCGTACGGGATGTGTTCAACTCCGTATATGTAAACTTTGCCAATAACACCGCATATCCTGCACCGGCACCATGGAACAGCTTCACCAGCGTTCCATTCACCAACAAGGCGCTCACCAATATGGTGGATGATGGCGGCACCGCAACCGGTATCAGCATTACACAGCTGACCACATGGGAAGGTGGTAACGACCAGGGTGCCACAACCGGTAACAATACCGGTGTGTTCCCGGATAATGTGATGAAAACGGTTTACTACCAGAGCAACACCACACCGATGCGTCTGCGCATCTCCGGACTGACTGCACCGAATACGAAATACAACCTCGTATTCTTCGCCAGCCGTCTCGCAGGTGATGTAAGGAACAGCGTGTACACTGCCAACGGCCAGTCTGTAACCCTCAATGCATCGAGCAATACGCAGAACACGGTCCAGCTGAACGGGCTTACCTCAGACGGGACAGGTAATATCGAGTTCTCTGTAACCAAAGGCACAGGTTCGCCTTACTCATACCTTGGCGCGATGGTGATCCAGTCCTATATCGATGACGGTACACCTCCGGCACCGGCCAACCTTGTTGCACTTGCAACATCAAAGACCGCAATCCGCCTGACATGGGCTGACAAGTCAAGTGATGAAACCGGGTTCGATATCGAAAGGGCAACATCACTGGCCGGACCGTATACCGTGATTGGTACGGTAGGTACTGATGTGACCACCTACAACGATGCCAGCGGCCTTACTGCCAATACCATCTACTATTACAAGGTGCGTGGTAAAAAAGAAGGTCCGGTTTACTCAGGTTACACCAACGTGGCCAGCACCTCGGCTTACCAGTACTCGGTGTTTATCAACTTCAACAGGTCGAACAACGCAGCCCAGCCATGGAACAACACGGCAAGGGCTCCGGAAGAGGGACGCGTATTCAGCAACCTGCGGAACGAACTCTGGAACCAGACCGGTATAAACATGACTATCGTGGACAACTTCAGCGGTGATAACCCTGACGGTATGCACACCATGAATGGAAGTGGTATTTATCCGGACAACGTCCTCCGCAGTTCATGGTGGGTTGATGCGAACATTACCGCCCAACTGAAGATTTCGAACCTGAACCAGAACATGTACTATAGCTTCGTATTCCTGGGTAGCCGTAACGGGGCGGGTGACCGTACCAGCGTATACAGTATCGGAACGAAAAAGGTATCGCTGAACGCATCGTTCAATACTTCACAGACCGTACAGATCGACAGGGTACGGCCAAACCAGAACGGCGAAGTATATATCACGGTATCGCTTGCACAATACGCGATGTATGCTTACCTGAACTCGCTTGTAATCAACGCCTACAATATCGGCGAAACAACTTCACTGGAAGAACCGGTTGATGGCGGAATGCCAGTTGCCAACCTGACCGGCAAGGCTGATCCGGTACCAAGCGGAATCACCGATGGTCCACGTGCTTCGGAGAACGGACCTGCGCTGATCACGAACGCAGGGGTTTACCCGAATCCGTTCACCAACCAGCTGACAGTTGCTGCAACCTTCGAAAAATCACAGGAAAATGTGAGCATCCGTGTAACCGACATGGGTGGCCGCACGATCTTCCTGCAGAGCTACGGGAACGTACGGCAGGGAATCTGGAACCAGCAGGTTGATCTCTCCGGAAAATCACTTAAACCAGGAGTTTACCTCCTGCAGGTTGAAGGGGCCGACCGGACGAAACCACCGGTTGTATTCAAACTGATTAAAGCCCAATAACACTACAGAAAAGTCCGGTTCACCCGGACTTTTCTTATTAAATTTGCCCATTAAGCACTCCAATGAAACTGATTTATGTTTTCCGGATCCTGTACCGCAAGAAATGGATCATTTTAGGCTGCGCCGCAATCGCGCTGATCGCAGCTTTTATTTTCACGATGAATGAAAAAAGGAGCTACCGCTCTGTTGCCCAGCTGGAAACCGGGTTTACAGACACACGTCGGCTCGTACTTCTCGATGAACAATTCAGCCTTAGCCAGATAGATGTTAAGTTTAATAATGCTATCACGGAAATGCTGTCTGCAAAGATGATCAGCCTGCTTTCCTACAAGCTGGTGATGAATGATCTCACTGCTACCAAACCATTCCGCCAGCAGGATCCCGATGCGCTCAAAAAGAACCCATCCCTGCAGGGAATAAACAAGCAGGAGATGATCCGCGCCTTCCTCCGTAAAAGCGATTCGATCCTGATCCTCAATCCGGGGATTGCGGGTGACAAAACGATGATGGATTTCCTGGCTTCCTATGGGTATGATATGGGAAGTGTAAAAGAGAACCTGAGTGTATCGAGGAACCAGCGCACCGACTTTATTAATATCGTGTTCCGTTCGGAGAACCCGGACCTCTCTGCCTACGCAGTCAATATGTATACCAAGGAATTCCTGCGGTACAATGACCAGATCAACCGCGACCGGTCGCAGGAGTCGTCCGTTGCCCTGGATTCATTATCCCGGAGAAAGAAAAAAGAACTGGATGATAAAATTGCGGCAAAAGCCCGCTACATGACCGACTCGGTATCCTCCACGCTGGACCCGGCCCTGGTCAGCGGGAATATCCTCGGCCAGATCAGCCAGATCGAATCCGGCCTTGCCGATGAGCAGGCAAGGGTACAGGACCTGAGCTACCAGTTGCAGCAGATCGAAACCCAGCTCCTGACTTCCAAACAGCCAGTCGTCACCACCCGCCCCACACAGGGGGATGGGGGTGAGTACCTGCGGTTGCGGAAAGAATATTACGACCTCAAAGGGCAATACCAGTCCGGCGGGTCTTCCGATGCTGACCTCAAACGCCGGATGGATGAGGCCTATGCCCGCATGAATGCAGCTAAACCCGATGGTACCAACACCGGTGGGAGTGATAATGGTGGGTTTACACAAACCAATTCGCTCCAGGATCGCAAGATCAGCCTTGAAGGCCAGCTCCGTTCCGCCCGTTTCAAGATTGGTCAATATACCAGTAAACTCGGCCAGCTGAAT
>SEAD01000155.1 GCA_004173355.1 Chitinophagaceae bacterium
TCACCCATGGTGGATGTGTCACGTGATCCGCGGTGGGGAAGGATTTCAGAAGGAAATGGGGAGGATGTATTCCTCGGGTCTTCCATCGCTGCGGCGATGGTGAAGGGTTACCAGGGTAAGGATTATTCATCAGGCAATACCATTATGGCCTGCGTGAAACACTATGCATTATATGGTGCTGCGGAAGCTGGCCGTGATTATAATACCACGGACATGAGCCGCATACGGATGTATAACGAATACCTCCCTCCTTACAAAGCGGCAGTAGATGCCGGGGTGGGAAGTGTGATGGCTTCTTTTAATGAAGTGGATGGTGTGCCGGCCACTGCCAATAAATGGCTGATGACTGAGGTACTGCGTAACCAGTGGAAGTTTGGTGGTTTTGTGGTGACGGATTATACCGGTGTGAGTGAAATGATTGCACATGGTATCGGCGACCTGCAGACGGTCTCTGCCCGTGCACTGGCTGCGGGGATTGATATGGATATGGTGAGTGAGGGTCTGCCAAACACGTTGGCTAAATCCCTGAAAGAAGGGAAGGTCACACAGGCCCAGATCGATCTTGCCTGCCGTCGTGTACTGGAAGCGAAATACAAACTGGGATTGTTTGAAGATCCTTATCGTTATTGCGATCCCGCACGTGCTGCGAAGGAAGTGTATACGCAGGAAAACAGGAATGAGGCGAGGAAGATTGCCTCTGAAAGTTTTGTGCTGCTGAAAAATACTAACAATGTATTACCGCTGAAAAAAGCCGGTACTGTTGCTGTGATCGGGCCGTTGGCACAGGACCGTGCGAATATGCCGGGTACCTGGAGTGTGGCTGCTGATTTTACCAAACCGATTACATTGGTGGAGGGGTTGAAGTCTGTGGCCGGTGCCAATGCAAAGATCCTGTATGCAAAAGGTGCAAACCTGTCTACCGATTCGTTATATGAAGACAGGGTGACCATGTTTGGCAAACAGATGAAACGTGATCTCCGTCCGGCCAGTGAAATTATTGCTGAAGCGGTGGCGATTGCGAACCAGTCAGATGTGGTGGTTGCTGCGTTGGGTGAAGGTGCTGAGAGTACGGGTGAAGCATCGAGTGTGACTGACCTGAAGATCCCGGCGGGGCAGCAGGAGTTGCTGAAGGCATTGCTGGCAACCGGCAAGCCGGTAGTGCTGGTATTGTTTACAGGTCGCCCCCTTGCACTGACCTGGGAGCAGGCCAATGTGCCTGCGATCCTGAATGTATGGTTTGGTGGCAGCGAAGCGGGTAACGCCATTGCCGACGTATTGTTTGGCGATGTGAACCCAAGTGGTAAACTTTCGGCCACATTCCCGCAGAATGTAGGCCAGGTACCGCTTTTTTATAATCACAAGAACACTGGCCGTCCTTTGCCCGAAGGACAGTGGTTCCAGAAATTCCGTTCCAATTACCTCGATGTGAGTAATGATCCGCTGTATCCTTTTGGATTCGGTCTCAGCTATTCGACCTTTGCTTATGGTGATGTTACCCTCAGCAGCAAATCGCTGAAAGGCAACCAGACACTGACTGCGTCGGTGCAACTGACCAACAGTGGTTCGGCTACGGGCAAGGAAGTGGTGCAGCTGTATATCCGCGATAAGGTTGGCTCGGTCACCCGTCCGGTGAAGGAATTGAAGGGTTTCCAGAAAGTGGAGCTGAAAGCGGGTGAAACAAAAACCATCAGCTTTAAGATCACCCCGGAGTTGCTGAAGTTTTATAACTACGACCTGAAGTTTGACTGGGAGTCCGGTGATTTTGATATCATGATCGGTACGAACTCAAGGGATGTAAAAACTGTAACGGTTAACTGGACGAAATAGTCCTGCTTTATTTTTTTTGGTAGCCGCCACCTTTATTGGTGGCGGCTTTTTTTCTGCCAAAGCTTTGTTTTAACTTACAACCCTGTTTAGTCATTGATCGTCCACTTTTTCAAATAAAAGCTTTATGAAGCGATTCATTTACCTGTCTGTATTTCTCCTGTGCGTCTCGGTTCTTCAGGCGCAGGACTTTTCAAAATATGAACGCTTTGCATTTATCCAGAGTGGCGATACACTTCCATATCGCATCCTGCTTCCTGAGAACTATGATGCATCCTATGAATATCCGCTGGTGATATTCCTGCATGGGCGTGGCGAAAGCGGGCGCGACAATGAAAAGCAACTTTCACTCGGTGCCGGTGCCCTGTTCCTGAAAGACAGTCTCCGTAAGGCTTTCCCGGCTATTGTGGTATTCCCGCAATGTGCAGCGGATGATTACTGGAGTAATGTTCAGACCGTGGCCGACAAGACCGGCAAACGCCATTTTTATTTTGTTCCTGATGGTGAGCCTTCTGAGTCGATGCGTTTGCTTACCGGTCTCGCCGATAATCTCTTCCGCCAGTATAAGATAAAAAAGACACAGGTTTATGTAATGGGACTCAGCATGGGTGGCATGGGTACATTCGAACTGGTACGCCGCAAGCCCGGTATGTTTGCCGCGGCGGTCGCTATCTGTGGTGGTGCTGACCCCGCGACTGCGGATAAAATCAAACAGACAAACTGGTGGGTTTTCCATGGCGATCGTGACGAAACGGTTCCACCGGAGCATTCTGAAAAGATCGTTGCGGCCCTGAAGAAAGTAATGGCGAAAGTCCAGTTTACGGTTTATAAGGGTGTGCACCATAACAGCTGGGAAAAAGCATTTGCCGAACCCGGTCTCCTGCCCTGGCTCTTCTCGAATAAAAAATAATCCTAACACGACAGTTTCCATCGCCTTGTAACTTTCTCCGCAGCCGCGCAGCAATTGCCCGGGAGCCCTTGTCTATGGCCCCTGGAGCGAATGATGGGACAAATACGAATGGTCATTAGTGCGGCTACGGAATTTCTTTAAGATTTTTTAACCAAACGCTAACTATTCCCTTATTTCCCTACATTTACTTCCGCTTAGAACGAAACTTGCTTCTCAAAACTAAAAACTTGCATATGAAAAATGTCTGCAAGGGAGTACTCTTCTCCCTGCTCATGCTTCTCTCTGCCGTTACATTGGCGCAAAACAAAACAATTTCAGGAAAGGTAGTTGACAGTGATGGTCCGGTTAGCGGGGCATCGGTTACTATTAAAGGATCTACAAACGCAGGAACAGTTACCAATGACAACGGACAATTCACATTGTCTGTGCCTGCGGGTACTACCACACTGGTAGTAAGTTCAATTGGATATGAAACACGGGAATTTGCCATCACTGGTGACAATATCAGTGTCACTGTGATCAAGTCTGCAGCTGCAAGTCTTGACGAAGTGGTGGTGGTTGGTTATGGTACGCAGAAAAAGAGCGTGGTAACCGGATCGATTTCAAGTGTGAAGGCACGTGATATCGAAAACATTCCCAATGGCCGGATCGAACAGGCGCTGCAGGGCCGCGTGGCCGGTGTAACCATCCAGCAGAACTCAGGACAGCCTGGCTCGGGATCAACTGTGCGTGTCCGTGGTGTGACTACCTTCGGCGGTAATGACCCTCTCTGGGTTGTTGATGGAGTAGTAGTGGATGCCGGTGGTATTGCTTACCTCAACCAATCGGATATCGAATCAATAGAAGTGCTGAAAGATGCGGCATCAGCTGCCATCTATGGTACACGTGCGGCAACGGGTGTAATCCTGGTTACAACCAAAAAGGGTCGCCCCGGTAAACCCGTGGTAGCTTACAATGGTTTTTACGGTACATCAAAAGCAGCACGCAGGCTTGACCTGCTGGATGCTTCACAGTACGCCACGCTTTCAAATGAGCGTTCTGTTGCTGATGGCGGCGCGGTGTTATTCCCGAATGCATCCACCCTGGGTGCAGGCACCGACTGGCAGGATGTGATCTTCAACGATAAGGCAAACCGCTACCTGCATGAAGTCAGCATGAGCGGAGGCAGCGAGCGATCTACTTTCTATCTGTCTGTAGGTGTCCAGAACCAGGAGGGTATCGTGTTATCGGATATTTCCAAATACAACAAGAAGAATATCCGCCTCAACTCCACACACAAGATTTCGAATGTGTTCACTTTTGGCCAGACACTCGGTTATACACATCAGAAAGCCTCAGGTATCGGTAACACCAACAACGAATTTGGTGGCCCGCTTGCTTCCGCGATCAATCTCGACCCGATCACCAAGGTAATCGAAACCGATCCTGCTGTAATAGGCGCGGCGCCTTACAGCACAAACCCTGTGTTCCGCGATGCAAATGGTAACCCTTACGGCATTTCATCAATTGTGGGACAGGAACTTACCAACCCTCTTGCATACATGCAGACACGCCTGGGCAACTATGGCTGGTCGGATGATGTGGTTGGTAATGTATTCCTTGAAGCAGCAGTTACCCGCAATATCAAGGTGCGTTCAAGTCTTGGTGCGAAAAAAGCGTTTTATGGCAGCCAGGGTTTCCAGCCTGTTGGTTTCCTGAACGCAAACAACGTGGTGCTGAAAAACAATTTTGGAAAAAACGAGGAAAAACGGTTCCAGTGGAATATTGAAAACACGATAACCTATACAAAGACAATCAAGGAACATAATTTCACTGTTCTTGCGGGTCAGGCAGCTTACGTGGAAAACATTGGTGGCGGCACAAACATCACGCTGTTTGAACTTCCGATCACCAGCTACCAGGACGCATCATTCAACTTTGATATCCCGCAGGCAAACCGTACTTCCGGTGGATATGATGCGGTTGAACATAAAATCTCCTCCCTGTTCGGTCGTGTGAACTATAGCTTCGCTGATCGGTACCTGTTTACCGGTATCATCCGTCGCGATGGATCTTCCCGCTTTGGTACCAATAACAAATTCGGCGTGTTCCCATCTTTCTCTGCAGGATGGAATGTTAACCGCGAAGCGTTCTGGCCAACCAACAATGTGGTCAAGAACCTGAAAGTGCGTGGTGGTTACGGAGTGGTTGGTAGTGATAACCTGGCTGACTTCCGTTACCTCGCTACTGTTGGTGGCGGGTACAACTATGTGTTTGGCAATGCAGGCGCGGTGACTACCGGTTATGCACCACGTACACTGGATAACCCGGACCTGCGTTGGGAAGAAACTTCGTCAACCGATATCGGATTTGATGCGCAGATCCTTAATGATTTCAACCTGACCGTTAACTGGTTCAAGAAAAAAACCAGTGGTATCCTCCGTCCGGTAAACATCCCCGGCTATGTGGGTGTTGCTGAATCTCCGTTCGCGAACATTGCGGACATGCAGAATACCGGTATTGAAGTGGAGCTCGGTTACCGCAAACAGGTCGGCGAAGTTGCCATCTCTGCCAATGGTAACATGACTTACCTCAAAAACAAGGTGACTTTCATCGATGATGATAATGACTTCATCGGTGGTGATGCGTCGTTCCAGTCAATGGGCCAGGTTACACGCACGCAGATCGGCCAGTCTTACAACTCATTCTACGGATACCGCACGCTGGGAATTTTCCAGAATGAAAATGAAATTACCGGTTACAAGAATAATGCAGGCACAGTTATCCAGCCAAATGCCCGTCCGGGTGATTTCCGCTGGCAGGATACAAACGGTGATGGCGCTATCACTGAAGATGATAAGGTGTTCCTTGGGACCAACATCCCCAAATTCAACTTCGGCCTGACCATCAACCTCGAATACAAAGGATTTGATTTCATGGCATTCGCCCAGGGATCTGCCGGAAGCAAGATCTTCCAGGGTCTCCGCCGTCTGGATGTACTGACCGCGAACTATTCAACGAGGGCGCTTGACCGCTGGCATGGTGAGGGAACATCCAACAGCTTCCCCCGCCTGGTGACTTCTGACCCTAACCAGAATTTCACCAAGATGTCTGATTTCTACCTTGAAAAAGGGGACTATGTACGCCTGAAAGTAATGCAGGTCGGATATACCCTGCCTTCAAAATTGTTTGGCAAATCCGGTATCTCAAGACTCCGCGTATATGTTACTGCAGAAAACCTGTTTACCCTGACTGATTACACCGGTTACGATCCTGAAGTGGGTGGTGGTGTATTTGGTGTGGACAAAGGACAGTATCCGCAGGCACGCACATTCCTTGGTGGTCTTCAACTCCAATTCTAACTCCCTAAACATTGTTATATGAAAGTCTTATCGATAAAAACGTCACTTGTTGCTGCCACAGCACTGACACTTACCTTCGGCTCCTGCAGCAAGGATTTTGTGACTATCCAGCCGGAAGGCCAGTTCCTTTCCGAAAACTATTACTCAGATGCAAGCCAGGCCTACGCGGCACTGGTAGGGGTATATGACCCGCTGCGAAAAAATTCAGGTGGATTCGACAACCTGATTACTTTCCTGAATGCCGGATCAGATGATTTCTTTGCCGGCGGTGGCGGACCAACAGATGGCGCAGGTATCCAGGCATTTTCACTGCATACCATCAACTCCCAGATCATCCCGGGCAGCTTCTGGAATGACCATTACCAGGGAATTTTCCGCGCCAACATCCTCCTGTCACGGCTTGAGGGTGTACCAATGGATGCCACGCTGAAAGCACGTATTGCTGCTGAGGCAAAAGCACTTCGCGGCACTTATTATTTCAACCTGATCCGGCTGTTTGGTAACATCCCGCTGATCCTGGAACCATTAACGACCTCCAGTATCTACGACGCGGAGCAGGCACCCAAAGAGGCAATCTACACACAGATAGAAAAGGATCTTACAGAGGCTATAACTGACCTGCCGGCTACACTGGTGGCGGCTACAGAATACGGCCGGTTTACTATTCCTGCTGCCAAAGCAATGCTGGGAAAGGTTTACCTGTATGAAGGTAAAAATACTGAAGCGGCTGCGCAGCTGGCCGATGTGAATGGAACACCCGGTACCGTTACCCAGTATGGTAACCGCCTGGTTGCCAATTTTGCTGACCTCTGGGTATTTACCAATAAGTATAATACAGAGTATATCCTTGCAGGCATGCACTCCGACAAGTCGAACGCCGACTGGGGTTTCTGGGGTTCCGGCGCGGATGAAGGCAACTCGGTTAACCAGATGGTGGGGCCACGTGGTTACTCACGTACTGCTGGCGGCACCGCCCCGAACATTCCCGCGGGCTGGAGTTTCAACACCTTAACACAGGAGCTCTACGACCTCATTAAGAATGACAATCGTTTTGCCTCAACGGTACTGGACATGACCGCCCTCAAGGCTGCAGGCCAGGCCGATTATATTCCGGCCCACCAGAATACCGGTTACTTCATCAACAAGTTTATCCCACGCACATCAGATATCCGTACCGGTGGCGGTACCCAGGAACTGAACTACCAGCAGAACGATTATATAATCCGGCTGGCAGACACGTACCTGATGGAAGCTGAAGCGTTGGGTGGTACCGGTACCAGGGCGCAGGCGTTGCTTGATGCCGTACGTACCCGCGCAAATATGCCGGTGGTACCGGTTTCACTGGCAGTGATCAAAGCTGAACGCCGGATCGAGTTGGCTGGAGAAGGACACCGCTTCTTTGACCTTGTACGCTGGGGTGATGCACCTGCTGCACTTGGCGACCGCGGATTCCAGGCCAACCGGGACGAAGTGTTGCCGATTCCTTTCCGCGAAACACAGGGGACGAAACTTCTCCAGAACCCTGGCTTCCAGTAAACAAACCCGAAAACTTGTCAACCTTATAAACTACTCTTTATGTTATCCGCAATAAAATATACATCAGCCTGCACGCTGCTTATCGCAGCCATCAGCTGTAGCAAACCTGATTACTCACTTGGTGAATTGAAAGCCCCGACAGACGTTGTGATCAACGTGGCAGTAGTTGGGCAGGATGCATCCCATCCAAATGGTGATGGGTCCGGCAAAGTGGATGTAACCGTGACCGGAAAAGGTGTGGTCGGTTATGGTATCGACTATGATGCTTCCAACGGCATCAAGCTGGACAACAATCCGACCGGCAAGTCGCAGAAGAAATATGCCGTAGCGGG
Source organism: Chitinophagaceae bacterium (assembly GCA_004173355.1). Taxonomy (GTDB): domain Bacteria; phylum Bacteroidota; class Bacteroidia; order Chitinophagales; family Chitinophagaceae; genus JBEVJC01. The sequence goes on from SEAD01000155.1 coordinate 7,944, forward strand.
TGTAAATACCTACACTATCACAGTCGTCGCGTATGGTTCGGGTGCTGAAGCAACAACTGTAACAAAAGATGTGACAGTCGAAACCATCTTCACCCTTAATCCTGCAATCGAGGAAACTGTGGTTGGAACCGGCACCCGCACATTCAAGGTCGACGGCAGCCAGTCAGGTCACCTCGGTGTAGGACCATGGGATCCCACAAACGTTGCTCCCTCCTGGTGGGCAGCGGCGCCAAATGAAAAAGCGGCAACAGATCCATGCCTCTACTCAGCAAGGTTCAAATTCACCAAGAATGCAAATGGCACTTATACCATCCAGACATTGACCCCGGGTGGTGCGTTTACCAAAACCGGTGCGCTTGCGGGCGGACTGCCTGGCATCCCCGCGTCTGGTAACGAAGGTTGTTATCCTTATGCAGGTGGTACTTCTGCCTTCACTTTCGGACCTCCGGGTTCTGGTGTGGAAGAGTCAAAAACCACGCTCACGGCTATAACACTGGATGGCAATACCACCTTCATTGGCTATGGTGCACAGCAGAAAGAGTATGAGATCCTGTCGTTCACTGAAACAAGCCTGCACCTTCGTGCACAGGGCACTGAGCCTGGTAACGCATGGTATGTAAAACTCATTGCGGAATAATCTTTGCAGCTACTCATATAACATCCTTAAACAAGACACGGGGCCTCGCCCTGTGTCTTGTTTTTTCAGGAATTCCCATAACGAAGACATATGAAAACGTCCAGTCAGATTATTATCCGTCTCAAACAGTTGTTTTTAATCTCAGCGATCCTTCTCACTGTCGTTGCCTGTAAACGTGGCGGCTCAGACGGAGGGGGCCCTACCCCACCACCCGAACCGCCACCGCCATCCGGTCCGAGTGATGTTGAGTACTGGCTTACAAGGGGCGATGAGTCGGTAAAACTCGCGAAGCAGACGGCCGTGCTCAATTTCAGCACAACTGTCAACAGTTATCCCACAATCAATGTAAATGAAGCCACCGCTTACCAGACAGTCGATGGATTCGGATACACCCTCACCGGCGGCAGTGCCGAGATGATTAATTCGCTTGAAACGGGTAAAAAAGCTGAACTGCTGCAGGAATTATTTGGCAGCGGCGGCGATGCCATCAAGGTAAGCTACCTGCGCGTGAGCATCGGCGCATCTGACCTGAGCTCATCTACGTTTACCTACAACGATCTGCCCGCAGGGCAGACGGACCCGACACTCGCGGGTTTCACTCTGTCGCAGGACCAGACCACGCTCGTACCACTGCTGAAAGAAATCCTCGCCATTAACCCGGCGATAAAAATACTTGGTAGCCCATGGTCAGCTCCCCTGTGGATGAAAGATAAAAACAGTTTTGTCGGAGGGCACCTCAAGCCTGAATATTATGCGGCGTATGCGCAGTATTTTGTAAAATACATACAGGCGATGAAGGACCAGGGAATTACCATCGATGCTATCACGCCACAGAATGAGCCACTTCATGGGGGCAATAATCCCAGTATGGAAATGAGCGCCGCCCAGCAGGCGGACTTTATCGGTAACCATCTCGGTCCTGCATTCCAGGCAGCCGCTATTACTACCAAGATCATTATATACGATCATAACTGTGACCGTCCTGATTACCCGATCGAGGTGCTGAACAATGCAACTGCAAAGGCATTTATCAATGGTTCCGCGTTCCATCTTTATGGCGGTGATATCAGCGCGTTATCCTATGTGCATGGTATGTACCCCGACAAGGCCGTTTATTTCACTGAACAATACACACCATCGAATGGCAGTTTCGACGGTGACCTGAAATGGCACCTGAAAAATGTCATCATCGGATCCATGCGTAACTGGAGCCGTGTGGCCCTGGAATGGAACCTGGCCAACAACGGCACTTTCGGGCCAAATACTCCTGGTGGATGTACCGTTTGCAAAGGGGCCATCACCATCCCCGCGCCAGGGAGTTACCAGAAGAATGTTGGTTATTATATTGTGGCCCATGCCTCGAAGTTTGTACCACCAGGCT
>SEAD01000156.1 GCA_004173355.1 Chitinophagaceae bacterium
CGGTAAGCAGATCGTGCTTTCAAGGAACAATGACGCAATGTTAGTAATCCGCAGACAGGATAAACAATAAAACAAAAATCAGACATGACTACACTCAGGTATGCGCTCGCAGGTTTACTTGCCACCGGCACTTTGTTTGCCGAGGCGCAGGGAAAAACAGGGGCGATCAAAGTTGAAATGAGAAAAACAGACAGCACCTGGCAGGTTATCCGGGACGGCAAGCCCTATTTTATCAAGGGCACGGGAGGCCCTGCCTACCCTGCACGGACTAAAGCATACGGGGGAAATTCCATCCGGACCTGGAGCACCCGTGGTGCAGAAAAGGTACTGGACTCTGCTGCGAAGTACGGATTCACGGTGTTGCTTGGTCTTGATGTAGCCCGGGAGCGGCATGGCTTCAACTACGACGATCCGGCTGCCGTGGAGAAACAACTCGCGGAACTGAAAAAGGAAGTCCTTAAATACAAGGACCATCCCAATGTACTGGCCTGGGGTATCGGGAATGAACTGAACCTGCATTACAGCAATCCCAAAGTCTGGGATGCCGTGAATGAGATTTCAAAAATGTGCCACGAGCTGGATAAGAACCACCCTACTTCCACCGAACTGGCGGGCATCAGCAAGGCGATGGTGGATGAAATAACCAAACGTGCCCCGGATCTCGACCTGCTCGGTATCAATACCTATGCGCCATTGTCGGTACTGCCCGCAGAAGTAAAGAAAAGCGGATGGGATAAAGCCTATATGGTCACCGAATGGGGACCGACCGGTCACTGGGAAACCCTGGAGACCGCATGGAAACAGCCGATAGAGGAAACCAGCAGCGAAAAGGCCAATGTATACAAGTCGCGGTACGAATTCGGTATCGAACGTGACCCGCAGCATTGTGTCGGGTCCTATGTATTCCTCTGGGGACAGAAACAGGAACGCACGCCCACCTGGTACGGTGTGTTTACCGATAAAGGCGAAGAGTCGGAAGTAGTGGATGTATTGCAATACCTCTGGTCGGGCACCTGGCCGGCCAACCGCGCACCGCATATTTATTCATTGCAGGTTGACGGGAAAAAAGCCATCCAGAATGTGTACACCAAAGCCGGATCAACTTATGATGTGCTGGCTGTAGCCACCGACCCCGACAATGATAAACTGGGTTATCGCTGGGATGTACTTCCCGAACCAACCAAGGTTGGTGATGGCGGGGATCACGAAGACCGTCCCGCTTCCGTAAGCGGACTCATTACCGGCACGAGTCCGGGCAAGGCAAAACTGAAAGCACCATCCAAACCAGGCGCATACCGTTTGTTTGTTTATATCACTGATGGAAAGAATAATGTTGCTACTGCAAACATTCCATTTTATGTGAACTGATCGTTGAACTGTTATACTGCAGGGCCGTATCACTTTGGTGATGCGGCCCTTTTTTGTTAAGGGTATCTCCTCAGTTGGTTAGTTATACTGCAAAATATAGTAAAAAAACGGGACGTCTTTTTATCCACAGTACCAGTAAGGGTTTCAACCTATCCGAAATCACCACACACCCCTATTGTAGTATATGGTCTATGACCTAAGTAGTACAAAGTCGACGATGTTGTAGTCCTTTTTATCATTATCCATCTACCCTTTGCAGACAGTAAAAACCCCGACTACATTTGATTCGGGATCAGGAAAAATACGGAGCGTACAATCCATTGATATATTTGTCTCCGTAGTTGCCAATGATCATTGATCCGCCAAAACCTAAGCTATGATTACCCTCTTTTATATTGCCTGCCTCCTCCTTGTATGCCTGCTCGCTATAGCAGCCACTGCTGCATGGATGGTCTACCGGACAGAAACAGGCACCCATCATCCCCGGCCGAATCCAATCCAGCAATCTCTCCTTCCCAACCATATCAACAGCCTTTAACTATTTACCTAAACCTTCGTTTATGCCCAACGCCTTACCCAACAATGTGACGGCTGGCTTCAGGAGCTTACTTGTCCTGGTCGGCTTCATTGCGTTTGCTGCAACCAACAACCTGCAGGCGCAGTGTACCCCGGCTCCATGGACTGTGACCGCAGCCAACAGTACAACCGGTACTGCCGGCGCAGTTGGCGCCACTTACCGGCACAACAATGTAATTGCCGGGGTCGATGCCGTATTCACCATTACATCCATCCAGAATGCAGCAGTTGTAACACAGGAAGACGACGCCGGTGCGCCAACCACAGGTTATGCGGCCGCATGGCAACCGACTATTACACCGGGAGCTACAGGTACGGGTGGAGTAACCTGGACGGTCAGCTTTTTTGTAAACGGCACCAGCACACCATACCGCTTCAATTGCCTGACCCTGATGGCAGTAGACATCGATGGAAATGGTGGAGGTAATAACCTCAAGGAGTTCGTGGAAGCAGTGCGCCCTTACAGCTACACCCAGAACTCTGCCAATACATTCCTTACCACCACAACCACTGCCTCGCAGGTGCGCGTGGCGGCAACCACCAATGCCGTAATCACCAATATTGACACCACACAGAAACAGGCAATGGTCACTTACCGCTATACAAACGTAAGCAGTGTAGTATACACAACTGGTGTGATCAGTACCGGCGGTCTGACAGCACGCCAGTTCTGTACTTTCTTTAATGTGGGTACCAACTATACAGCACCCACGACCAACTATTTTGAAACGGATAATGATAATGTGAGCGGGCTGAACAGCTCCACGGATCTTGACGACGACAACGACGGCATACCTGATGCCAGTGAATACCCGGCCGCCTATGCTGACCCATTCGGTGACGGTGATGGCGATGGCATACTCAACTACCAGGATAGCACCCCTGGTGGCACAGGCATACCGGCATGGGTGGATTCCAATGGCGATGGCATCAACGACAACTATGATATCGACCTGGATGGCCTGATTAATTCACTCGATCTTGACAGCGATGGCGATGGTATCCCTGACCTCGTGGAAGAAGGCGGGATCGATACCAATGGTGATGGCCGTGTGGATGCTACTGCCGATACAAATAACAACGGGCTGGCCGATACATACGATGCAGCAAACGGAGGCGTGGCCATTGCCAACCTCGATACCGATGGTGATACCATCCCCAACTTCCGGGACCTTGACAGCGACAATGACGGGCTCCCCGATGTGGTGGAAGCCTATGGGGCAGACACAAATAATGACGGTAAACTGGACACCACAACGGATACAGATTCTGACGGACTTTCCGATATCGTGGATGGCGACACAGGCAATGATGGCGTAGCTGAAAATACCGCCGGTGCCCTTATCATCACTTCAGCAGTGGGTGGTACACCAGGCCGTCCTGCATCTTATCCGCGTGCCAACCTGGATGCAACCGGCCTGCCCAATCCATACGATCTTGATTCAGACGGCGACGGTATCAATGATGCCTTCGAAGCGGGTTTCGGTACCACTTATGATACTGACAATAACGGTGTGGTAGACGGTGCCATTGGCACCGACGGATGGAATGACGCCATCGATGCGCTCGCTTCCCTCCCTGCGCGCAATACCGATAGCCAGGGCCGCTCCGATTATTTTGATATCGATGCCGATAATGACGGGATCCCCGATAATATCGAAGCCCAGACCACTGCGGGTTATATTACACCATCAGGGACAGATACAGATGGCGACGGTATCGACAATTCCTATGATAATGTAAACACCGGTGGTACTTTTGGCGGTAATGCCAACAATGGCCTTACGCCGGTAAATACCGATGGCACCGACAACGCCGACTACCGTGATCTCGATTCCGATAACGACGGAAAATCAGATCGTCGTGAAGGCTGGGATACCAATGGTAACGGCCGGATCGACGGAGCTGAAAAAGCGTACATCGGCACCACCGATACCGACGGCGATGGCCTGCTTGATGAGTACGACAATAACAACTCGGCCCCTACCGCGAACAACGGCACTACCCCTGCTTCCTATCCCGATGTGAACAACCCGGGTGGCGACCGCGACTGGCGCCAGCTGCAGGATACCGACCGCGATGGCGTACCGGATATCACCGATGTGGATGACGACAACGATGGCATTACCGACATCATCGAAAGCGGCGGTTTCAACCCGCAGGGTGATGCCGACGCCGACGGTATCCCGAACTATCTTGACCCGACGCCGGGTGCCGGTGTGCCTGCCTTTGTGGATACAAACGGCGATGGCATCAACGATGCGTACGATTACGACCTCGATGGCATTATCAATGCCTTTGACCTCGATACCGATAACGATGGCATAGCCGACCTGGTAGAGGCAGGCGGTATCGATACCAATGGTGACGGACGGATCGATGGCACGTTTACCGATACGGATGGTGACGGGCTTTCCAACACCTACGATACCGATAACGGTGGCGTGAACATCGCAAACCTCGATACCGACGGTGATGGCATCCCCAATACCCGCGACCGCGACAGCGATGGGGATGGGATCCCGGATGTAGTGGAGGCACTCGGTGCTGATACAAATAATGACGGCATTATCGACAGTTTCACTGATACCGATAACGACGGCCTGACCGACCAGGTTGATGGCGATGCAGGCAACGATGGCGTGGCAGAAAATACTGCGGGGGCGTTGATCATCACATCAACAGTTGGTGGTACCCCAGGCCGTCCGGCCTCCTATCCAAGGGCAAACACCGATCGCCAGGGCCTTCCAAATCCGTACGACCTTGATTCGGACGGAGACGGGATTACCGATGCGCGCGAAGCGGGCTTTGGTACTGCCTATGATACCGATAACAATGGCCTCGTAGACGGCGCGGCAGGTGCTGACGGATGGAATGATGCCATCGATGCACTGGCGTCGCTGAACCTTCCCAACACCGATGGACGCGGACCAGCCAACTATCTCGATATCGATTCGGATGATGATGGTCTCACGGATAACGTGGAAGGGCAGACAACCGCAGGTTATGTATTGCCAACCGGAAATGATACAGACGGTGATGGTATCGACAATGCATATGACAATGTCAGCACCGGCGGTACATTTGGAGGTAACGCCAACAACGGCATTACCCCGAATAACCACGATGGTACCGACAACCCGGACTACACCGACACCGATAGTGATAATGACGGGGCAAATGACATTTACGAAGGCACCGGCAACCCGACCTATACACTCGCCAACACCAACGACTCCGATGGTGATGGCCTGCTGAATCCGTTTGATTCATTTGACCTTCTGTCACTCAGTTCAAACGTGCAAAACAACGTCACCAATACCGGGATCGGCGCTGGGGGTACATTCACCGGTCCAAGCCCTGCGGGCAGCAACAGCCTGGTCAACAGCACCCCTGGTGCCGCGCCGAACCGCGACTATCGCAACTCTTCCTATGTATTACCGGTTACGTTTGTATCCGTGGTACTGGATGCCAGCGGCAGCAACTACCGCATCAGCTGGACAGTTGCCGACGAGCAGAACGTCAGGGAATATATTGTGGAACGCAGCAGCAACGGGGTGGACTTCACCGCCGTGGGCACAGTAGCTTACCGCAACAGCAATGGCGGGGAACAGACTTACAGCTATACCGATGGCTCATTACCCGCCGGATTTACCGGAGTGGTTTACTACCGCGTGAAAGAAGTGGATATCGATGGTAAATACATGTACAGCATCACGGTATCCCATCGTGCGGCGGGTGCGGTAAACAGCCTGCAGATCCTGGGGAACCCCGTTACCGGTAACAGCATTTCCCTGAACCTCGGCGCAGCCAAAGCAGGTAATGCACAGGTACGACTGATAGGCAGCACCGGTATAGTGGTGATGGACCAGCGCTTCGGATTAAGCAAAGGCAACAATACAATCCGCCTCAGCCGTCCGGCGGGTAACCTCCCTGATGGCGTCTACTTCCTGCAGGTGACCATCAACGGGGAAACCTTCACCGGCCAGGTGCAGGTGAAACGATAGTTGGTTTATAGTTAATATGGTAAAGGCAACCTCCCGCTTTCACGGGAGGTTTTTTTATGGAAAAAAGAAATCAGTTATCCATCGCTGCTTTCCGGAAAGCAGCAGGTGTCAGGCCGGTTTTGCTTTTGAATAACCTGTTGAAATATTGCGGATACTCAAAGCCAAGCTGGTAGGCCGTTTCATTCACCGACAGGCTGGTAGACAAAAGGATCGCCTTTGCCTTTTCAATCAGCTTATTATGGATATGCTGTTGCGCACTCATCCCGGTCAGTGAACGCAGCATATCACTCAGGTAATGTGCAGAGATATTCATCTGTGCTGCCAGGTCCTGCACCGCAGGTAATACAGTAATTTCTTCTTTTGCAAAAAAACCATTCAGCAGGGCTTCGAAGCGCAATACGGGTTCCTCAGCAGAGGTACTCCGCGTGATAAACTGGCGGTTGTAAAACCGGTTGGCATAGTTGAGCAGCACATCAACGTGTGAGATGACCACATCCCGGCTGAACGCATCAATCGGCTGGAGGTACTCCTCGCGGATATCCGTCATAATCCGGGTAATCTGTATTTCTTCCCTCGGTGACAGATGCAGGGCTTCATTCATATTGTAAGAGAAAAATCCCAGGTCCTCCATCTTTTTCTGAACCGGGTGGTTGCGCAGGAAATCGGGATGGATCAGCAGCAGGATCCCGCTGATTTTCGAGAGGTCAAGCTCATGGTTGAAACTGAATACCTGACCGGGGGAGGAAAAACCCATGATGCCATTGGAAAAATCATAATTCCTCCGTCCGTAACCAAACATGCCATCGATATTCCTTTTCAGGAAAATATTGTAGAGCCCCATGTACATGGAATCATCCGGGAGGTCCGGACGCACGGCGGGGCATACGATATCGATTACGCTCAGCAGCGGGTGCTCCGGTGCCGGGAGTCCGACCATGGTATGGTAATCGGCAACAGTATCAATGCGGCGTGGTCCCTGTTTTTTCATACAATGATTTAAAAGCGGGGAGGCTGTACCTCCCCGCCTGTATTGACTAATGGGATAACCCCCGGAAACATTAAAGGTTCACACCTGCCATCATACCGGCATCATAGCGATCGCCCTGTACACTACCCAGCGGCACCACCGATTCCAGGTAATCCAGTTCGGCGCGTGAAAATTCCACAAACCCTGCTGCCACATTCTGCTCCAGTTTGGCTACGCGCTTTGTACCAGGGATGGGAACAGTGCCTTTTACCACGGTCCATGCAATCGCGAGTTGCGGAGCGGAAATCCCCTTTTTCGCTGCCATTTCTTCAATCACTTTTACAAGTTCGATGTTTTTGTAAAAATTGTCCCCCTGGAAACGCGGGATCCCTTTCCTGAAATCACCCTCGGGCAGGTCATCCGGCGTTTTGATATTACCGGTAAGGAATCCCCGACCCAGTGGCGAGTAGGATACGAACCCGATGCCCAGTTCCTGCAGCGTGGCGAACAGACCATTTTCCTCCGGGGTACGTTCGAACAATGAATATTCAGATTGCACGGCGGTGATGGGATGTACCGCATGGGCGCGGCGTAATGTCTCCGGTGATACTTCCGAGAGTCCAATGTAGCGGACCTTCCCGGCCCTGACCATCTCCGCCATGGCTGTGACGGTCTCCTCAATCGGTGTGGCGGGATCAACACGGTGCAGGTAATACAGGTCAATCACATCTGTATTGAGAGAGCGGAGTGAGCGGTCAATTGCTTTCTGCGCATACGCTGCCTGGCCGTTGATCCGCCAGGTCATTTTTTCTTCGTCGTTTATTTCAAACCCAAATTTGCTGGCGATTGTAAACTTGTCGCGTTTTCCTGCAATTGCTTTGCTGATAAGCCGTTCGTTGAGCAGGGGACCGTAGAGGTCGGCAGTGTCAAGGAAATCCATTCCGAGTTCAACCGCACGATGGATGGTTCGGATCGCTTCGCCTTCATCGGCTTTACCATAAATATCCATCTCCGCCATGGAGGTCATGCCCATACATCCCAATCCGATCTTTGATACTTCCAGTCCCTGGCTTCCAAGTTTTGTCTTCTGTAACTTTTCCATAATTCCTGATTTAGGATGTAAAGGTGCGTCCTGCCGGCTGTACCGCAGGTATACGAATCGCCCTGATTTGTATACAAACTGCTGTAAAACTGCCGACCAGCTATTTATGCCACTGTATGCCGGCGCATTTATATTTTCGGGTTAAAAACAGATCATTCCACCTAGATTTGGAAAAATTCCTACCATGGAGGTGCAGCTCAGCGAACGTTTCTTCGTAACCGGGATCCTTACCCGTACCAGCAACCAGCCTGGAAAGGCGGAAGCGGACATACCTGCCTTATGGGCGAAGTTTTGGGGCGAAGGGATCATGGAAAAAATCGCGGACCGGGCAAATGACGCGGTGTACAGTGTTTATACCAACTACGAATCCGACCATACAGGTGAATACGATATCCTCATCGGTTGCCGTTTAAACCATCTGCCTTCACGGACAGATGGCCTGGCAAACGTGGAAATTACAGCCGGGACTTTCCGGAAATATACCGCGGTCGGCAGCCTGATGGACGGTGTGGTGTTTGAGAAATGGCAGGAAATCTGGGAGTCAGGGGATGACCGTGCATTTTCAGCAGATTTTGAAGTGTATGACGAAAGGGCGATGGATACCAGCAATGCGGAAGTCGATATTTTTATCGCACTGAAAGCTTAATAATTTGCAAAAACACGGCCGTACATTGTAAAAAGCCCGGCCTGCGCTATGGGCTCCGGGAGCAATTGGTTATTTTCGTGCCTGTGATCAGGCGACTGTTATTATATCTCGTAGCGTTATCCATGCTCAACCAGAGTATCAATATCTGCTACTGCGAAATTGACGGGGATGAAGCCACTATCATTTCGTACGACGATATTGATTCGTTCACCGAGCTGATCGCTGAAGAAATAAGCAATGACGATAACCTGTTTCCCGAGCAGGATGAACGCCAGGAATCGCAGTCGAAAACGCTTACCTACAAAACCACGCATTTTTCCCCTATCAGCCTGCATGAGCGGCATAGCATTTTTATAGTCCCTGCCGAGCCGGGACCGTTTGACACCCTCCCCCAGCCCGCTACCAGCGAGGGCTTTCCCCAGCGTCCGGATGCCCCTCCCGATCCTGCTGTCCTGATTTAGCAATTCCATGACCATCCGGATGGATGGATCCCACGTATTTAATGACTTGCATCTGAGGTTTGCCCGCTATGGCGGGTGGACAGCCTGTGCACCCAAACTAATGACTCATGAAACTCCGATTACAGGAAATAGAACTGGACACAGTGAACCCAAGGAAAACCCGTGATTTCTATGATTACCTGCTGAAGATGGATTCAGTGCTGAAGAATGAACGGCTGAGCCTGCTCAACAGCGGCACTATGAATCTCGATTTTACCGTCAATGAAGAACATCCCTCCAAACTTACGGGACTCATCATATCCACCAGCAACCTGCTGGATATGATTCATAAACTCGATTATATCCATGTGCCCTACAAAGTGAAACTGGATGGCGACCGGGAAACTTTTTATATCGAATTCACCGACCCCGACGGCAGCCTGATACAGGTGCACGAGCAATGATAGTTCGTCTGATCTGTTTACAGCTGCACTAAACACGCTAATCTCACTGTCCATCAACAGGTGCCCGGTTCCCCCGGGCATTTGTTTTTTTAGGTCGTAACTTGCCGCTGATGAAGTTTAAAGTCAGCGCCGAACTCTCCTACACCTGTTCCGAACCCGCAGTCGTCCTGCTCGGCATACATGCCACCCGCGACCGCCAGGAAATCATTGAAGAAAATTTTATTGTTTACGGTAACCAGCAGTTTACTGAACTGGCGTCATACCCTGACAACAACCGGCTGATCCGGATTGTAACCCGTGATGCGGGTCATATCCAGTGCCAGTACACCGCC
>SEAD01000157.1 GCA_004173355.1 Chitinophagaceae bacterium
GGCAGTGAGGGCCAGGAGCATTTTCATATGTGATATTTAAAGACTTAAGAACCTTGGGGTTAAGAACTGTAAAATAAGACAGATTTCCCGGATGAGGACTGTCTGCATTTTTATAGGGTTGCATTGGCTCAAATGGGTTAAATTGCATGCCATTCAATTTTTTCTGATTTTAATTTAAACTATGCAACAGGTAAAAGCCGGAGATAAAGTAAAAGTCCATTACCACGGTCGTCTTGATGACGGTACCACGTTCGATGCATCAGAAGGTCGTGATCCGCTGGAATTTGAAGTGGGTAGCGGAATGGTGATCAAAGGATTTGACGATGGTGTCACCGGAATGACAGTGGGAGAGAAGAAAACAGTTAAGATCCCGGCGGAACAGGCGTATGGTGCGCAGAACCCCGAGATGCTGATCGATATGCCGAAAGAACGTTTCCCGCAGGATATGGAACTGGAAATCGGTATGCCACTGGCAATGAGTGATGGCCAGGGACAACAATTCCAGGTTATCATTGCAGAAATCAAGGACGAGGTGGTTATCCTCGATGCCAACCACCCGCTTGCCGGAAAGGACCTGACATTTGACCTTGAACTCGTTGAGATCGTTGGCAGCAAGCCACTGATCATTATGCCATAAACACCTGTTACGATTTTAACAAAAAATAGCCTGGCTTTCAGCCGGGCATTTTCTTCCAGGGGATATCCGGTGCAGGCCGGTCCCGCAAACCCGAAAACTGCCATGCTGAACAACTACCGATACACTGCCGCCGAACGATTCATGCGGTACGTGCAGGTCGATACACAAAGTGACCCGCATTCCCGTACCCAACCCAGCACTCCCACACAGAAAGACCTCTCACTCATCCTCGTGGAGGAGCTGAAGGCGATCGGTGTGGCGGATGCCCACCTGGATGATTTCGGGTATGTATATGCCACGATACCGTCCAACACGGAAAAGAAAGTGCCGGTGATTTGTTTCTGCTCGCACGTGGATACTGCTCCGGATTGCAGTGGCAGTAATGTGAAACCGATACTGCACAAGGCGTACGCGGGACAGGACATCATCCTTCCAGACGACCGGACACAGGTGCTGAGGATGGAAGAATATCCCTACCTGCAGCAACTCAAAGGTAATGACCTGATCACGGCAAGTGGTCTCACCCTTCTTGGTTCCGACGACAAGGCCGGTGTGGCGGAGATCATGGATCTTGCCAACTACCTCTGCACCCATCCGGATGTAAAACATGGTACGATAAAAATCCTGTTTACCCCCGATGAGGAAGTGGGGCGTGGTACCGACAAGGCAGACCTGCAAAAGCTCGGTGCTGATTATGCCTATACGCTGGATGGCGGGGAAAAAGGCGATCTCGAAGACGAGACCTTCAGTGCAGATGGGGTAAAAGTGACGATCAACGGAGTAAGCGCCCACCCGGGTTATGCAAAAGATAAAATGGTAAATGCGCTGAAGATCGCAGGCCAGATCCTTGGAGCGTTGCCAAAAGACCGTCTCGCACCGGAAGCCACCGAAGGGCGACGCGGGTTTATCCATCCGGTAAACATCAGTGGCAGCGCGGAGCAGTGTGAGATTGAATTCATCATCCGCGATTTTGAAACACCGGGATTGAAAAAGAAAGAAGACTTCCTGCGTACACTGGTGGAAGAAACCGTCCGGGTATTCCCGAAAGCCGGATTTGAATTCCAGGTTACCGAACAGTATCGTAACATGAAGGAAGTACTCGATGTACATCCGAATGTGATTTCCTTTGCAAAAGAAGCGATCACACGTGCCGGCCTCGAAGTGAAAATGGAAAGTATCCGTGGTGGTACGGATGGCAGCAGGCTTTCCTTTATGGGGTTGCCCTGCCCGAACCTTTTTACCGGTATGCAGGCGATCCACTCGAAGCTGGAATATATCAGCGTCCAGGACATGGAAAAGGCCGTGGAGACACTGGTACACCTGGTGCAGGTCTGGGAAGAAAAATCCTGATTCCGGAAGGGCTGCCGGACCCGCCTAATCTGAACTGTGCGATGCTCCCGGGGATTGTTTACCGGGCAGGATAATTACACTACATTTGGATTATTAATCAAAACCAGCTTGCAAAATGGGTATCGGCACTTTTCTCGCATCTTACTGGTGGGTAATCGTTCTCGCCATCATTGTACTCGGATCTTTTTTCACCATCAACCAGGGTTACATCGGTGTCATCACCATGTTCGGGAAGTACCAGCGGATCGTCCGCCCGGGACTTAACTGGAAAATACCCATCCTCGAGTCAGTTTATAAAAAAGTTTCCATCCAGAACCGTTCGGTTGAACTGGAATTCCAGGCCGTAACCATGGACCAGGCCAATGTATATTTTAAAAGCATGCTGCTCTACTCGGTGCAGAATGCGACAGAAGAGACAATCAAAAAAGTTGCGTTCGTGTTTATCTCGGACCGTGACCTGATGCAGGCCCTGATCCGTACGATCGAGGGTAATATCCGTTCATTCGTTGCTACAAAAAAACAGGCGGAAGTACTTGGCCTCCGCCGGGAAATTGTCAACTATGTAAAAGTGGAAGTGGATCACAGTCTCGAAGAGTGGGGTTACCACCTGCAGGATCTCCAGATCAATGATATCACCTTCGACAAAGTGATCCTTGATTCAATGAGTAAGGTTGTGGCGTCGAATAACCTCAAGGCGGCTGCTGAAAACGAAGGGCAGGCATTGCTGATTACAAAAACCAAACAGGCGGAGGCCGATGGTAATTCCATCAAAATCTCCGCAGAAGCGGAAAAAACCGCAGCCATGCTGCGTGGCCAGGGTGTGGCGCTCTTCCGCCAGGAAGTGGCCAAGGGTATGTCAGAGGCTGCCGAACAGATGAAACAGGCTAACCTCGATACCAATGTGATCCTTTTCAGTATGTGGACCGAAGCCATCAAAAACTTTGCGGAGTATGGCAAGGGCAACGTAATCTTCCTCGATGGCAGCGCACAGGGAATGGAGTCAACCATGAAACAGATCCAGGCACTGATGGTTAAACAGGCAGGCACATCGGATTTAAGATAATGCCCCGGACCGGCAGCGTAAAGGCAGATACCGGCACAGGTTATCGCTGATTCGCTGCGGGGCGAACGTTAAAGAACTCAAAAAAAAGGTGTTACGGGCAACGTGGCACCTTTTTTTACGTTCTGTCCGGGTGGGAATCCCATCGTATCACGTGCAATTTATTGTATGGCAGGTACCTGTTTTTATTCAGGGCTGTTGATAAGAATTGCCCATTAAATCTTCTTTGTTCCCCTAAATTTACGAATTAAAGAATATCATCTATGTTCGACTTTTTCCTGCAGATTGACTCGCTGAACACTATCAAGAAAATTACGGGTGACCTCAACGGTGATGGAAGTCTGGGTCTCTGGGAGATCATTGTACTTGGCGGATGGATCATGGTGCCACTCGCGATCATGCTGCTTGGTTCGGTATGGGTATTTGCTGAACGCAGTATCGCCATCCGCAATGCATCCCGGATCGATGGCAATTTCATGAATATTATCCGTGACCACATTGTCAGTGGTAATATCACCGCTGCCCGCAGTTTCGCAAAGAATACCAACAACCCGGTTGCCCGTATCATTGATAAGGGGATCCAGCGGATCGGTAAGCCACTGGAAAGGATTGAGCGGAGTATGTCAAACGTAGGCATCCTGGAGATGTACAAACTGGAGCGTAACCTCGGTATCCTGTCGGTGGTCTCGAAAGCCGCACCAATCTTTGGTTTCGTAGGGACGCTGATCGGGCTGATGCAGCTTTTCTCCGGTATCAACAGTTCCAATGAATTTGAGGTAGGGGTGATCGCGGGTGGTATTTATACCAAACTGGTTACTTCCATTACCGGGCTGGTGATTGGTCTCGGAGCCTTCCTTGCATACAGCTACCTGAACACACAGATCGACAAGGCAGCCAACAAAATGGAGGCTGCTTCCACTGATTTCCTCGACGTATTACAGGAAGCAACACGCTGATTTTTCCCTAAAAAAATAATTCCATCGGATGCAGTTCAGAAAAAAACATAAGGGAGAAGCCAACGAGGTATTCACGGATTCACTCAATGATATCCTGTTTATCCTGCTGATGTTCTTCCTGATCGTGGCCACACTGGCAAACCCCAATGTGATAAAAGTAGGTGTGCCGCGTGGTACAAAAGATACCAAGGCCAAACAGAATATCATGGTATCGATCGATAACCAGCAGAAATTTTATATCGGTGCCACACCCGTTGATATTTCCATGATTGATTCCTCACTGGTAAAAGAAATTGACAAATTCAAACTCACTGTTGACACCCCAACCGTTGTCATCAATGCAGATACAGCCGCCTATTACGGGGAAGTGTTCCGCATCATGCGGCTGAGTAAACGCTCGGGTGCAAAAGTGGTGGCGAATGTGAAATAATAACTCACAGGATCTTATTCGAAGGCGGGGCTGGACGGTCACGCCTTTTTTATTGCCCTGACCATCCGGTCCTTTCCCATCAGGTCCTTTTTCAACTCGGCCTCGTAACCCAGGCTGGTGAAGACTTCCAGCGTTTGCCTGCCAAGTCCTTCGTGGATTTCCACATACATCCTGCCACCGGCGCTGAGATGCATTAACCCGAATGCGGCGATGGCTTTGTAAAAAACAAGGGGGTTATTATCCGGGACAAACAGCGCCACCGCGGGCTCGAACCCGGTCACGTTGGCGGGCATTCCCGTTTTTTCCGCATACGGGATATATGGAGGGTTGCTGCTGATCAGGTCGTATACCGGGAGTCCGGTCCAGCTTTCTCCATCCAGGAAATCCAGCTGGAGGAATTCCACCTCGGCACCAAGGGCTCCTGCATTTTTCCGGGCCACATCGATAGCTTCACTGCTGAGATCGATAGCGGTGACCTGTAATCCCGCCAGTTTCCTTTTCAGTGTCACCGGTATGCACCCGCTGCCGGTGCCAATATCCAGCACTTTTAATCCATCCGCATGGAAGGTCCTGTCACGGATTATCCAGTCCACCAGTTCCTCCGTTTCGGGCCGCGGCACCAGCACCGACGGGTCCACGTAAAACTTCAATCCCATAAACCAGGCTTCCCCCAGGATATACTGGATGGGTTCATGTGCCAGCAGCCTGTGGGTCCATTCTTCCAGCATCGCCACGCTGTGGCCGGGTAGTACCTGTTCACGGTGAGCCAGCAGCGAGGCCCCGCGCCTGCCGGTAATATTTTCCAGCAGCAGGTCCGCCATTGCGGCCGCTTCCCCTTCGCCATAGACCGGTACCAGCCTGCCGGTAAGGTATCCGTTCGCCTCCTGTATCGTCATGCCGGCAAACATAATTCATTTACATTTGCGCCGATGGGGGGAAAGGATTTACATAACCGCGACGGACACTACATGGCCCGCTGTATCCAGCTGGCAAGGCTTGGTGCGGGCAATGTGGCACCCAACCCGATGGTTGGTTCAGTGCTGGTGTACGGCGACCGCATCATTGGCGAAGGCTATCACCAACGTTACGGGGAAGCCCATGCCGAAGTGAATTGTATCGCGTCCGTGTCGCGGTACGACCAGCCCCATATCCCTGACTCCACATTGTACGTATCCCTCGAACCCTGTGCGCATTTCGGGAAAACGCCACCCTGCGCAGACCTGATCATCCGGCATAAGATTACGCGGGTGGTGGTTGGTTGCAGGGACCCGTTTGAACAGGTAAATGGCAAAGGCATCGAAAAACTCAAAGCCGCGGGTGTGGATGTGACCCTTGGTGTGCTCGAACCCGAATGCCGGGAACTCAATAAACGCTTTTTTACTTTCCATGAAAAGAAGCGCCCGTATATCATCCTGAAATGGGCACAGACTGCCGACCAGAAAATTGCTGCTGCACCGGGACAGCCGCGGCTGCTGATCAGCAATGACCACAGCAACCGCATGGTCCACCGCTGGCGCCAGGAAGAAGCGGCAATTATGGTGGGCAGGAAAACCGTTGAAGTGGATAATCCATCACTCAGCAACCGGCTCTGGATGGGTAATTCACCCCTTCGGCTGGTGCTTGATCCATTGCTTACACTGGAATCTTCCTCGGATGTATTCGATGGCAATATCCCGACGATCGTATTTAACCATCTCAAGGAAGAAGAACGTCCAAACCTGCATTATATGCAGGTGGCATCCGGTCCCAACCTGCTCGCGAAAATCCTCTTCCTGCTTCACCGGCGGAACATTACCAGCGTCCTGGTGGAAGGCGGGGCACAGCTGCTCAATACTTTTATCAGCGAGGGTATCTGGGATGAAGCGCGTATCATCACCAACCAGGCAAAGAGGATTGGTGCCGGTCTGGCCGCACCCGAACTGCCTTTTTACCAGCGTTTATCATCCACCCGTTCAACCACCGATCTCACCGAGATATTTATCAACCAGGCATGACAGCAAACAGCACCGGACAGGAATATTACACTACTATAGAAACAGGTGCCATGGCGGAATACCGCGAGAAGGGCAGCCGTTTCCTCGCATACAGTTTTCCGGTGAGTGATCCGGCCGTGTTCAAGGCCCGGCTGGCCGAGCTGAAAAAAGAACACCCAAAGGCAAACCACCATTGTTTTGCTTACAGGATCGGGCTGGATGGGGATCTCTGGCGCGTAAGTGATGATGGGGAGCCATCCGGTACAGCGGGCCGTCCCATCCTCGGACAGATCGACAGCAAACAGGTCACCAGTATCGCCATCGTGGTGATCCGTTATTTCGGTGGCATCATGCTGGGTGTGCCGGGACTGATTGCCGCATATAAATCAGCGGCCTCCATGTGCCTGCAGGTTACCCGGTTTGTGCAGAAACCGGTGCTGGCCAATTACCATATCCAGTTCGACTATACGCAGATGAATGAGGTCATGAAAGTGATCAAACAATTTGACTGCATTGTGCTGAAACAGGAAACCAATCTCTTCTGCTCAATCGATGCGGGTGTCCCCAAAAACCGGCAGGATGAGGTGATTTTTAAAATCAGGGAGATCCGCGGTGCGGAGATCACCAAACCATAGGGTTGATTTGCCCGCGGCCCGGGACAGCGTTTATTTTTTTGGCTGTTCTTTTAATTGCCGGTTGTACCGTTTCAGTATTTCCAGCACAGCTTTCTGCGGTAATGCATAAGCTTTGTTACCATTGATGCCCTCCATGGTTTCTGCTGCAACCATCGCGTTGATGACCGCCTCTTCCGTTGCTTTGACTGTTGCCACGAATAATGCACTGATCCGGTCATTTGGCAGTTCCCTGACCACAGCTGTCTGCTCACGCTGGAATGCCCCCGGATTGGCTGTAGAAAATGCCAGGAAAATATCCCCGGATGTGTTCTCGCCGAACCCCCCAACATTCCCGATACCAAGCGGTACCCTTGCGGCAATGCGTTTCAACTGGTGGGGGAGTAATGGTGCATCGGTAGCCACGATCACGATGATCGATCCCTGGCCAGGTTCGAAGGAAGGGGCAGCTTTTAATTCGTAATCGAGTGTGTCTTTCAGTTCAATGCCCACGGGTACACCGGCAATGGTAAAACCCCTGCGTGACCCGAAATTTGATTGTACCAGCACACCAACGGTATACGTTGAGTCCCCGATTTTCACCAGCCTGGAAGCGGTTCCGGTACCTCCTTTAAAACCGAGACACATCATACCTGTCCCGCCCCCGACATTCCCTTCGGCGATTGCACCTGGTCTGGCGCTGTCGAGCGCAGCCCAGGCATGTTCCTCTTTCACGTGAAAACCATAGATATCATTCAGGAATCCATCATAGGTTTCCGCTACGACGGGGTAGGTATACCAGAAATCTTCTTTCTGGAAACCTGTTTTTACGTACCATTTGAGGACTGCATCCCGGACAACACCCACGCTGTTGGTATTGGTGATCATGATCGGGCCTTCGAGAAAACCGGATTCAGTGATCCAGGTAGTGCCGGTCATTTCCCCATTGCCGTTCAGCGTATACCAGTTGGCATATACCGGGTTATTGCTGCGGCCACGGGGCAGTATGGCGGTCACCCCGGTACGTACAGGCCCCTTGCCGCGAACATTTTTTCCGGTGCCGGAGATGATGGTCGAGTAACCCACCTCGACGCCGGCCACATCGGTGATTGCATTGTACTTCCCCGGTGTACCGGTAAACGGTATCCCAAGATCGCGTGCCCGCGGTTTAGTTTGCGCATCAACAAACGAAAAAACTAAAAGACAGGTAAGCAATGCCCAGCCATGTTTGTATAAAATCATAAGTCTGTTTTCAGGTGATGGGGCGAACGCAAGGCTGTGAGTGCCATGTCAACACTCGTGGGCAGCCGGTTCGCGGGCGTTTCCGGGGCTGGGAAAGCTGGTAAGATCGGGAAAGTTTTTTTATCCATGCGGACATTTTCCGCATTCGGGGGACAGATCAGGCGTCCTGGTAAAAGTTCTCCGGGCTGGCATCGCGGAGGATCCGCAATTCCTGCGCCGTCAGTCCTGGCGTGGAAGGCAGCCCCGCGGCTTCTTCCAGTTGTCCGGCTGTACGGATGCCGGTGATGGCCGATGTAATCGCAGGATGCTCGAGCACAAAACGCAGGGCCGTCTGTGCCCGGCTGCGTTCGCGGTTCGAAACCTGTTTCACCGCGGCAGCGGCATGTGCCACCTGGTACTCGCTGCGGTCGAGATAAACTTTCGCGGGTTTGTCGACGAGCAGACCCGACGCAACCGGGCCGCGGGCGAGAACCCCGATATTGTGTTCGAGCAGCTCTTCGAGACAGGCCGCTTCGGGCCGTCGGTCGAGCAGGCTGTACTGCATCATTACGCTCACCATATTGGACCGTAACATCCACTCCCGGATAACAGGCGGACGGATGGAAGAGATGCCGTAATAACGGATTTTGCCCTGCGAGGCAAGCGTTTCGAATGCCGCAATCGTATCGTCGATAGGATCCTCCATGGTTCCGCCATGCAGCTGGTAGAGATCGATATAATCCGTCTGCAGCCGCTTCAGCGATTTTTCGACCGAACGGATGATATGTTCCGGTGACGGGTTCCAGTCGAGCCCCGGACCCCCGGCTTTCTGTACATTACCCACCTTGCTGGCAATGATGACATCTTCCCGCCGGTCTTTCAGGGCGCGACCAAGATGCTCTTCGTTCATGCCGCCCTGGTAGATATCCGCAGTATCAAAATAATTGATCCCAAGCTCAATGGCCTGGTGCACGAGTACAGCCGCTGCGCTGCTATCGGTGGGGAGCGACATACACCCGAAACCTATTTCACTGACGGGTAATGATGATTTACCCAGTAAACGATATTCCATCCCGAAACAGTTTTTTAGCCTCAGCTGAATCGCGGACTCACCACGAGATCCTTGCTGCCGGCGGTGTATACATAAAACCCTTCCCCGCTTTTCACACCCAGTTTACCCGCGGTGACCATGTTCACCAGCAAAGGACAGGGAGAATACCGTGGATTGCCGAATCCGTCGGACAAGACCTGCAGGATGGAGAGACACACGTCCAGCCCGATGAAATCCGCAAGCTGCAGGGGTCCCATGGGATGGGCCATCCCGAGTTTCATAACCGTATCGATCGCTTCCACCGAACCCACGTTTTCATAAAGGCTGAAGATCGCTTCATTGATCATCGGCATCAGGATGCGGTTGGCGATGAAGCCGGGATAATCATTGGAAGCGGCCGGGATTTTCCCCAGTTGTTTGCTGAGTTCGATAATGGCAGAAGTGACAAACGCTGATGTACTGTACCCGTTGATGATCTCCACGAG
Organism: Chitinophagaceae bacterium; assembly: GCA_004173355.1. Lineage (GTDB taxonomy): Bacteria > Bacteroidota > Bacteroidia > Chitinophagales > Chitinophagaceae > JBEVJC01. The sequence goes on from SEAD01000157.1 coordinate 9,775, forward strand.
TTTCATTACCGGTACCGGGTTCATGAAATGCATACCGATCACGGCATCGGGGCGACCGGTAACAGCGGCAATTTTTGTAATGGAAATAGAAGAGGTGTTGGATG
>SEAD01000279.1 GCA_004173355.1 Chitinophagaceae bacterium
TCTACGCGTCCTCCTCAAGACCTCTCCCACGACTGAGGGTAAGTTAGAGGCTCATTCAAAGGGAGGCCCCATGGGCAAAAAAGCACCAATCCACCAATCCGCAAATCAGAAGTCAGAAGGCCTTGAGAACACGACTCCCGCTCAGCGCGAGGCTGTTCAAGATTCTTCGTATGAGTATTCTAATGGAAATCGAATCAACGGAGATGATTCGGAATCGAAGACCGGAGGAGCTGAAAAAGGTGGGCCCGATCTCGATAAAGCTAAAGATCGCCAGCCACCCGAAGCGACTCGCTAAGGTTTTTGGCCGCAGGCCATATTGTTTTCCCGCTTCACAGATCCGGGCCATTTCGCGCGCGGAGAAGAAGCCTGTTTCGCAGAATACATCGATATAGTCGGCGAGTCCTTCATCGGCTATAGCGGGCAGCATGTCGTCAATGACCTGCCGGATATACGCTTCATGGTCGTCGCGGTAATGGACCGGGTAACTATGTGCCCCGAGGAATGTCGCTTTTATGGGAATCGGTGATGTTTCTTTCAACCGTTTGATGACGCGCAGCATTTTGAGTTCGGCCGCTGCTGTCAGCCCGTAACCGCTTTTGATCTCTACCGCCCCGGTGCCCAGCTGCATGATCTCCTGCAATCGCCCCCAGGCGGAGCGCAGCAGTTCCATCTCCGACATTTCTGCCAGCCGCGCCGCCGAATTGAGTATACCCCCGCCCCTTGCGGCGATTTCAGCATAACTCACCCCCCGGATTTTGTCCACGAATTCCGCTTCCCTGCTGGCCGGGAATACCAGGTGGGTGTGCGAGTCGCACCAGGCAGGCAATACCAGCTGGTCCGAAGCATTGATGATGGTACCATCAAAATCGTCCGGATCGTCGAATGTGTCCATCAGGCCATAACCCGCTACCAGCCCTTCCTCCAGCAGGAGCCATGCATCTGCCAGGGATGACAGGTTCCGGAGTTCCGCACCACGCAGGGGGGAATTTCCCTCCTGCACGCCAGCGAGTAGTTTTATATTTGTCAGGAGCGTTGGGGTCATGGGCAATATTAAAACATTATAAGGCTGGTACGATCTTTAATAGCATACTACAATAACTAAAATTATGGTCTTCCCTGATTTTTCCGATCCCGCCATCTGGCTCAGCCTGCTCACGCTTACCTTCCTCGAGATTGTGCTCGGGGTGGACAATATCATTTTTATTTCCATAATATCGGACAAGCTGGATGAAGCTGACCAGAAGCGTGCAAGGAATATCGGGCTGCTTCTGGCGATGGGATTCCGTATCCTGTTGCTGCTGACCATTACCTGGATCATGCGCCTGCGTGAACCGGTATTTACCATTTCATTCATCCTCACCGATGGTGTACCCCTCGGCATCAGCTGGAAGGACCTGATCCTCATGGCAGGCGGTTTGTTCCTGGTGATCAAGAGCACACTGGAAATCCATCATAAACTCGACAGGGACCACCGGGAGGACACGGGTAAAAAGAAAGCCCCCGTGTCATTACGGGCGGTCATTTTACAGATCGTACTCATCGATGCCGTATTTTCCTTTGACTCGATCCTGACGGCGATTGGTATGGTGGATGAAGTGGTGGTGATGATCATTGCCGTGGTTATTTCGATCGGCATCATGATGGCTTTTTCCGGACCGATCAGCCGGTTCATCAACCGGAATCCCACGCTGCAGATGCTGGCACTGGCATTCCTGATTGCCATAGGTATCATGCTGGTGGCAGAAGGATTCCACCAGAAGATCAGCAAGAGTTATATCTATACCATGATCGCGTTTTCGCTGGTGGTGGAATTGCTCAACCTGCGGCTGCGGAAGAAACACGAAGGCGAAAAACCAGATGCCGGGTCCGGAAAATAACTCCGGGATTTACAGTTGTACTTCTTCAATCTCCCGGCGGTATTCGTACTGCAGGTCCTCGTGTAATGTTTCCAGGATCTGCTGGATTTTTTTGTACTGGCCGAGATAAAGGTTGTGGATGACCGCATTTTTTTTCAGTGGTATGCCGAGTTCCTTTATGCCTTTGAGGAAATGGATCCGGAGTTCGATCTCGGTGGGTTTTTCAGAAGAATACCGGGTGTATTTGTTGATGATCCGGCCTACTTTCCGAAGGCTTTTTTTTGCATAATATAATTG
>SEAD01000158.1 GCA_004173355.1 Chitinophagaceae bacterium
GATCAATTTTGGCGAAAATCATATTTATCATAGATTTCCATGGCTAAAAAACTGTTATATATTTTCATGTCTTTTATGCTGGTTTTTTTTCTAACCCAGATTTTGGAAAAAAGGTTGTTGTAGACAGTGCGAAAATCTATTATGAAAGCTACGGAAAGGGAAAGACCGTGATTTTGCTTCATGGAAATAATGAATCTATGGCATCTTTTCGTGAACAAATTATCTTCCTAAGTGAAAAATTCAACGTTATAGCTATTGAATTAAGGGGACTTTTGAGTTAAGTAAGTCAAACTACACTTATGAACGTTTTGCCAGGGACGTGATTGGTGTTATGGATAAAATTGGCATTCGGGAAGCCAACATAATCGGTTGGAGCGATAGCGGTAATATTGGGTTAATACTTCTTCCCAGTATCCTAAAAGGATTAACAAACTTGCTATTTTTGGGGCAAAACTCTTTTCGGGTAAACAGGTCATAGAAGAAGAAGTGATCAAGATATTTGAAAAAAGAAAACTCGATCTGATGAAAGTCAACGAGCTGAGATTAACAAATTTGGTTTTGGAACAGCCAAATATAAAAATAGATCAGTTAAAAAAATTACGTCTTCTGGGTTAGTCTATTCATGCCGATTGTGATATTGGCCATTAATCATCCTTGTTTCCCTAAGTGTCTTTCCTTCATACATAGGTTTTAAACATTACGATCCCGTCAAAAATATTCAGTTCTATATTCTATTTAATACCAATTATTGTCGAAATGTACTCCGGAAATGGCCATGCTTTTTGAAAAAGCCTTCGATGTAATTCCTAAAAAACGAAACTGGCAGGTGGGTATTTTGGGAATACTCAAATATGCTTTCTTATGATCTAATTCCAAGACCATAATAACCTCCCTATTCGGAATTTTTTAGGTGATGAATATGATAGGTTTATGAAGGCATGCCTTATGATAAACTCAGTCGTGAACAATGATTTTAATATCTCTCAAGAGGATGTTGCCCCGGGCAATGGCGACTGATGAAATTGAACGTGTTTTCCGTTCAGGATCATGTAGCTATATTTCAGTGACATTACGAAATTAATTATTAATTTTATTTCAGCGGAATTTTTGTAAGGTATTTGTTTATCTTAGAACTATAAGGGTAGTAACCCCGTATACCAAGTATAAATCCGACGAAAGTGCAACAGCTTCCCATACCCCACAATGAAGATGCACGCCTTAAAACGCTGCATAATTACCAAATACTGAATTCCCTGGCCGAGGATGAGTTCGACAGGATCACCGAACTGGCCTCGCTGATCTGCGGCACCCCTATTTCCCTGGTATCGCTGATCGATGAAAAACGGCAGTGGTTCAAATCCAGATTTGGATTGGAGATCAGCGAAACCGATCGGAAGCTGGCATTCTGCCAATATACGATCATGGGCGATGGTTTGATGGAGGTGGAGGATGCGACCAAGGACGATCGGTTTATGGACAATGCGCTGGTAACGGGCGAGCCCGACCTGCGCTTTTATGCCGGCTTTCCGCTGATCGATCCGGACGGCTATGCGCTTGGTACGGTATGCGTCATCGACCGGAAGCCCAACCAGCTGACGGGCAAACAGAAAAGGGCACTGGAACTACTTGCCAAAGAGGTAATGGCGTTGATCGTGAAGAGGCGCCAGAAAGAAGAGCTGCGCAACTTCGAAAAGCTGTTCCGGTACTCCAGCGATATGATCTGCATTGCCGGCGATGATGGCTTCTTCAAAAAAGTGAACCCCGCTTTTGAACGTATACTTGGCTGGGACGCGGAATATCTTTTGAGCACCTCCTTTCTCGAGTTCATCCATCCCGACGATCTGTCCGGTGCAAGGGAGGAACTGGAAAATCTCAGCGCAGGCCTGGAAACGGTCAACTTTGTGGGCCGCTACCGCACCAGCAGCGGCGATTACAGGATCTTGCAGTGGACGGTTGCGCCAGAGCCTGGAACAGGGAACCTATTCGGCATAAGTCGGGACATCACCGAAAGCATCCATCAGCAGCAGGAGCTGTCAGCGGCCAAGCTCCAGGCCGAGCAGGCCAGCATCGCCAAATCAGAATTCCTTGCCAACATGAGCCATGAGATCCGAACGCCCCTGAACGGCGTGATCGGCTTTACCGACCTGGTGCTGAAAACCGGACTGACCGAAATCCAGCAACAGTACCTCACCATCGTCAACCAATCGGCCAACGCCCTGCTCAGCATCATCAATGATATCCTGGACTTTTCCAAGATCGAGGCGGGAAAACTCGAACTGGAGATCGAAAAATACGATATCTATGAGCTGGGATCCCAGGCCAGCGATATCATCACCTACCAGATCCAGGCCAAGGGACTGGAGATGCTGCTCAATATCTCCCCCGAGCTGCCCCGTTTTATCTGGACCGATAGTGTACGCCTAAAGCAGGTGCTGATCAATTTACTAAGCAACGCCGCCAAATTTACCGAACATGGAGAAATCGAACTCAGGATCGAAGCCCTTTCCGCTGATACGGAACAGGTGGACCTGCGCTTTCTGGTAAGGGACACGGGGATTGGCATCTACCCCGACAAGCAGAAAAAGGTCTTCGAGGCCTTCTCCCAAGAAGATGGCTCTACCACCAAAAAATATGGAGGCACCGGGCTTGGTCTTACCATTTCCAACAAGCTGTTGGGGATGATGGGCAGCAGGCTGCAGCTGGACAGTAAACCGGGTAGCGGTAGTACTTTCTTTTTTGACCTTACACTGAAAGCCGAACAGGGCGACCCAGAGGTCTGGGAAAACCTGGAGCTGATCAAAAAGGTACTGATCGTAGACGACAACGAAAACAACCGATTGATCCTGCAGCAGATGCTCTTGCTAAGGGACATTGAAAGCACGCAGGCCCGTACCGGTTTTGAGGCACTGCAGCTATTGGCCGGCGGGGAACGTTATGACGTGGTCCTGATGGACTACCACATGCCGTACATGGACGGACTGGAAACCATCCGGAAGATCCGGGAAAGTTTCTATCCCACCGACAGCGAGCAGCCCATCATGCTATTGTCCAGCTCTTCGGACGATGAAACGGTGGTCCAGTCCTGCGCAGAACTACAAGTCGGCCATAGGCTAGTCAAGCCAGTAAAAATGCAGGATATCTATACTGCCCTTTCCCGCCTTCATAAGGAGTTACCTGAAATATTACAGGCTGGGGCGGTAGAAACAGAAACCACGTCGGAACAAGTGACCATATTGATCGCGGAAGACAATGCGGTCAATATGTTGCTGGCGCGGACTATCCTTAGTCGGATAGCGCCCAATGCTATACTACTGGAGGCAAGAAATGGCATCGAGGCCGTAGATTTTTGTAAAAAAGAACTGCCCTGCCTGATCCTGATGGATGTGCAGATGCCGGAGATGAACGGTTACCAGGCGACCAGGGCGATCCGGGAGCTGGAACATGGTACCCACATTCCCATCATCGCCTTTACGGCCGGAAACGTCAGGAGCGAACGCGATGCAGCGTTTGAGGCGGGCATGGACGACTTTGTGGTCAAGCCTGTTGTTGAACAAATGATTGCAACGGTACTGGCCAAGTGGCTCCCTGTTAATGAACACGCTAATCACCAAGAGCCCGATGACGGCACCCTGCACTTTGACGTTGATGTTATCACGCGATATGCGGGAAGAGATGGTGAAATGATTCGTGAAATGATCGCGCTGACAATAACAGAACTGGAAGACTCAAATCGTATTCTGGAAACGCAGGCTGCACAAAATGACCTTGCCGGCCTGCATTCTACCGGACATAGGTTATATGGGACCGCTGTTTCAGCAGGTCTGCCTGCGCTTTCAGGTCTGGCACGCCAGTTCGAACAATTGCAAAGGGGCGAGAACGTCCTGATGGAAACGCTGATTTCACGAACACATATGGAAATAGCCATAGTACTGGAAATACTGGCAGCGCACCGACCTGGGACTGTTAGTTCGCTGGGGGAATTGAACATAACAGACATTGGCCGTATTAGCAGAAAAATATGATGCGGGCTTGTCGTATTCCGCTTTTGCAGCCACAACATTGCACGGGAGCTTTTGGGAAAGACGGGCACGTTTGAAAAAGCAGGTTCTGATTGGCCTTGGGTACAGTTTATACTGCAATGAAAGACAGGCACGCGTTCCGGTAATTCTTATTGCAAACGATTTGCCTATGAAATCGGATAGAGGTTCCTAGCAAGTCCACATTGAGGGGTGTAGGCTATGCGTAGCCTCTCCCGCTGTTTTCACCAGTACGCTTTCTTTCGTGAATATTTTAGAATTTCATGGTACTTCCCGGAATTTTCAAATACAATCGTGAATGTGGTGCCCTGTTGACCTCGCTGATGAGCTTTATCTCCACCCATAATTTCTACATGCCGTTTGACCATATGCAGGCCCATTCAGGTCCCTGTCCATCCGTATGAAAGCGCCTGCAAGACCTGCAACTGATTGCGGATCGGTTGCAGGTCACATCCACAGGGTATTGTCCATGAAGATGATCTCACAACTTTTCCCTGGTCACAACTGGTGCATTTTATTTTCCGTACATTAGAATATTGGAAATCAGGTTATATAATGCTGTACAGGCAACTTTTCCACTTCGTGTGCGAACTGGTCGGCCATGTTGAGCCTCACATCCGTATATAAGTCGGAAAAGCTGACTATCTCCTTTTTTCGCTTGGTCGATAGTTAGACTGCAGGATCTTATTGAGGTCTTGGATCACCCCGTCCAGCTTTTCTGCAGATAGAGAGGTTCTCCAGCAGTGTCGCAGTTTCTTCCCGGTCTACTTTTATCTTCAGCAGCAAGGCTGACAGTGCCGGGATATTTGCTACGTGGAATATCTTATGTTCGCCTGTGGGTGCGAAAAGGATTCTTCGGGAACTATTTTTTCTTCCCCAAATATCGATTGATACCATATTAAGGCCCGCCCCAGTTCGAATTTCCTTTCGCGCTAGATCAGCAACCCAAGGCACACACGCGTCTAGTCCACACCAAATCCTGGAACATATTATCTCAACATCAAAAACAGGCTATGCTCCTGGTAATTTTACCGGCCCAATTAATATGCTATCTGCGAAACCGATCCGCGCGGATTACACGTTTTGGCATTTGGCAGAGTAGCTCGCCAGAACCGCAGGTTTCCAAGATAAATATAACCCGTAGCAGTTCCATTGGCCATTGGAAGTATGCCGGAAAACATCAAGAACTGAAAATATTCCGTCCACACTCCAGCACCTAGTTGGGGCGGTGAAAGTCGGAAGCAATCCCTTTGGCATGGTAGGCACTTATTCTGTTTCTTGCGGTCCATTTTCAAGGTCTGGTCCTTTAGCACCAGCGTTCAGCAGTTGCTGGGCCTTCTTTCTCAGCTCGTCAAGGCTTCTGTTGGTCTGGGCCGTTTTCTCCCTGAGTTCTGCGGAATGCCGGAACAATCCAGTGTTGATCTCGGCATTGTCCGGTTTTTGCGTTTGGTCATCTTTTTCGGGCATAACAACTGTTTGCGTAAAGATAACAAAGACCTTCCAAAGTCCAAAACTTTTACGCCTGCGCTAAGCACTTTGAAGATTTCCAAAACATAGGTTTCAGATTAGGGTTTTGCACGACAGCTACCGACCGGCACGAGGTCTTGGTTCAGATGGGGATTAACAGTTATTGTCTACGCCTGCCGTTGTGGTCCAGTCATTGGAATGGATAAGATATCTTTTAAATCTCTGTTCTCCGCCCTTCCCTTTCCGATCGCCTTTATCACACCACACCTAGCTGCACCATAGAAATGGCCAGCCACGCGATGCCGGAACTATGGGCGGGGCGATGCACCTGTGGTTAGCACACAGTTCCTCCGAACCGTGCCCACGGCAAGGATAGCCGAGCTCAGGCCCTACATTGAACAGGTAGATAGGGCCAGACGGTAATGAGCACATGAAGCCTCAGGGCTTATCCATGCTGCCTTCAGAACAGTTTTTCGCGAGCTACATTATAACTTTGCACTTGCCACTGTCAAAAGATGGGGAGGGCATGCTGAAGGACATTGCCATTTCCTGTCCCGATATTACCGATGGGTCGGTCACGGAAATAAGGGCCTGAACAGTGCAACTGGGAATGCAGTGACATGGGATCGGCAATGCTGGGTATTTTCGACCATGATCCTAATAGCGGTGAGATACATACCGACCGTCGCATCAGGCACAGCTTGGACTGATCCATACGGGTCCCATGAGCACTTTGGAATTTCTGACGGCCCTCCATCCGCTCGACACGTATTCAGTGGAAGAACAGCTCTGGTTGCAAAGGCACTACATGTGGGCCGAAGTAATTTCCTCACGAAGTGCAGGGTGGCCTGTATCCATGACGCGAAACTACAGTGCGTCCGGATGGCGGCCAGGTATTTTCAATGCAAGTATCGAGCCTTCGGAGATCATGGGAACCTTGCATGAAACCACTGTAGTAGAGAGGTTCCAGTTGCAGCAGAATAATAATTTATCGGAATGGCAGGGCATGAACTGAAGACCCCATTGACTTCGCTCAAAGGATATCTCCAGCTGATGCATTCGCGCACGGGCGGGTCGGACAATTCCTGCCCACTTTTCAGAAGTGGATTGGCAGATCGCAGAAGTGAGGGGCTCCATAACAGTCTGCTTGATGTCTGAAGGCTGGATTCGGGCCGGTTGCCACTGAATTGTTTCCGCCTGATTCTCTCCTTGTGGGCTCGCTCATCGGGGAACATCAGAACTGCTTCCCGTTCAACACCCGGAGTACAGTTGCAGTAGTGGCAAGTACGGGTACGCCGACACTGCCAAAATCGCCCAAGTTTTGGTCCATACAGCGGATAATTGGGGTAAAGTTAAGCCCTTTTGGCAACGTAATGAGATACGGAGCGAGCCGCCTGCAGACCAGGTACTGATAGCATTGAAGGTCCGAGAAAATTGTAAACAGGCATAGCGGCAGGATCTGCGCGGAAAGTTAACTTGGCAAGCAACAGCCATGGCGATTACGCTTCCAATAGGCCTCTAGCACGGCCTGGGGCACGGGATGGCAGGCTGAGGCTGAAACAGGTTTCTCCCTGCCCACTGGTCAGTCCGATCTTTCCACCGGCGGCCTCTATAAAATCCTTCACCATATGCAGCCCCAGTCCCGTGCCCTTCTCCCCGGCTGTTCCAAATGTAGTCTTCAGGTTGCCCGAGAGGAACATGTGCTGCCTTTCTACGGCGATCCCTACGCCGTGGTCGGTGACCGTGATCTCAGTTCTCCCGTTTTTGGTCCGCGCAGCAAGTTCAATCCTCCCCCCCGTAAAGGAGAACTTGATGGCATTGGAAACCATGTTGCGGATGATTAAATCAAACTGGTCCCTGTCCGCATAGACGCTCAAACCAGCCGGCACATCAGTGGTAACAAGAATATTCTTTGACCGGTATTGGACCTGGAGCAGCCCAAGGGTGCTGCCGATGGGCCCGCAGATCGAAAATTCCGTTGGTTCTGGCCTGATCTCATTGAGCTGGGATCTCGACCAGATGAGCAGGTTGTCGAGCGTTTCGCTCAGCATGAAGCTCTGGTCTTTCAGCATCCTCACCAATCCCGGAAGTTCTCCGGTACCAACTGCCCCGCTGTCCATCATCTCCAGTGCCTGCCTTAAGCTTCCCGCAGGTCCCCGAAGATCATGGCCGATGATGGAAAACAGTTTGTTCCTTAAGATGACGGTCTGTTCGAGCTTTCGGTTCAGGCGCCGGGTGCGCATGAGGAAAATGACGAACGTCAGCGTAATGGCCAGCAATCCGCTCGATACCGCAAGTAAAATGACGCTCTTCCGATCACTTTTCCCCAGCACCTCGAGCTGGCGGATATCCATCAATTGTCGTACATTCAGCAGTGAATCTGCAATACGGTGGTGCGCCTGGAGTGCGGCCATTGCAGAAGTATAATCCTGCTGCTGTTTATGTACCTCAGACATCGACCGGTAGATGTCCGCCCGCAGCTCATGATGGTTCAGTTTGCGGGCAATGTCCAGGGCATGCCCGAGGCACCGGAGGCTGCTATCGGCATCCTTTGGCGGTAGAAGACTTGCAACGCGAAGGAGGGCCTTGGCCTGCTGGGGGCGGAGACCGTTCGCCTCGGCAAAGGCCAAGGCACGTTTATGGTAGTCGATAGCCTGCCGGGAATGTCCACGATACTGGTGCATCTGTGCGGTATCCGCCAGTTGGTCAAATGCCCTGGCGGCCTGACTGGGAACAGGGGTAACGGGCATCTTCCTGCAGGCGGAAGAGCACAGGCAGATCATCACAGTGATCAGCCGTGCTCCCAGGATTCTGATAGCGTTCATGTCGGAGCGTGGGTTTAATCGTTTATCTGCCAGACAGCACTAAAAACTGTACCATTATAATTTTCACCTGTAGCAGACCATTAATGACCGCCATAACCTACCGTCCAGCAACACACTGTCTATCTTAGAGGACATTGGGATATAGGCTCAATCGTGCCCGATGTTTAACAGGTATCCATCTTAAAGGTCTTAACGCTCAAGACTATTCCTGAACATAGGATGGTGCTGACTGACAGCTTACTGCCCCGTCCCTGTCCCGGCCATCCCTCCACATTCTGCCAAGGTGCAGGTCTATCAGTAGGCCAAAAGGATGGTCTGCTATATTCCTTTCAATTTGGCCCAAACGGGGTAGGTTATGATATGAGACCCGTTCAGCTGGGCTATGAAAACAGGTTGGCATCTCGGTCAGGCCCGGGATAAAGGGGAAGCGCAAAGGAGAATACGGAGCCTTTTCCTGGCTCGCTCTCCAAGCCAATACTGCTACCGTGCAGGCGCAGGATCTCAGAGACCAGATAAAGTCCGATCCCGAACCCCGACACATACCTAGTCTTGTCGTTGCCTGCCCGGAAAAAACGTTCAAACACCCGTTGCTTGTCATCGGAAGAAATTCCGATCCCCTGATCGGCTACCGCTATTACCACTTCGCCATCCACTATCCGGCAACTGATATGGACCTCGGTCCCGGCCGTGGAATATTTTACGGCATTGTTTACAAGGTTGGTCATTACCTGGCCGATCTTGTCCCGGTCGGCATCTGTGTGGAGGGCATGGGGGCAATCCACTTCAAACCGGTATCCCGGAGAAAGCATGCTGGCCTCCCCTACCACCTCTTCCATCAGTTCTGCCAGGGGGAAAATAGAGCGGTCTAGTTCCGCCTTTCCCTCTTCCAGCCGGGACAGGTTCAGGAACTCGTGGATCATGGCGGACATTTTCCTGGTCTGGGCCTCCGCCCGGGCAAGCAGCTTTTCGGTCGCCACGTCGGTCCTGACGGCTGTTCTGGCAAGCGCCACCTGGATATAAGATCTCAGGGAAGTGAGCGGTGTCTTCAGTTCATGGCTAACGATCGCAATGAAATCATTTTTCCGCTGCTCTTCCAGTTTTTTTTCGGTAATATCCCTCGCAATTTTTGACAGGCCGATAAGCCTGCCTTCCCCGTCCCTTACCGGGGAGATGGTCAGCGAAACATCGATCAGCTTTCCGGGCTTGGTCAGTCGCCTGGTCTCAAAGTGATGCACGTGCTCCCCGTTTTTCAGCCTTCCCAGGATCATCGGCTCCTCCTGCCGCCGATCGGCGGGAATGATCTCCAATATCGACCTGCCGATCATCTCCCCTGCGGTATAGCCGAACATGCGCTCTGCGGACCGGTTCCAGCTGGTAATGATGCTATCGAGATCCTTACTGATGATGGCATCATCGGTCGATTCTACTATT
>SEAD01000280.1 GCA_004173355.1 Chitinophagaceae bacterium
CCCTTTACATTTATTTATCTGCTACGCTGGAGGCCGCCATCTGGGGTGCTGAGCTCGCCGCCGGGGAGGCCCGCCAGCGGATCTATATTGTAAAACCGACGGGTGTGATCGAAGATGATCCCAACCTGACCGATAAAAAATTCCCGGGGAATCCTACCCGGTCCTACCGTTCAAAAGACGCTTTTGAAGTACTGGGCGAAGTTCCGGAATGGACCGGTCACAGTCCTGAACAGCTTGCAGCCATGCAGGCCAGCCTTGCCAGGTTGAAAGAACAGGGCATTGAAGCCATCGAAGGCTAAACTTACGTTCTTCATTTGCGGGACCGGACGCAAGCCGTTTTCCCTTCAGCGTCATTATTTTCCGGTTTTATTTATTCAAGTGTTTTGTTGACTCCCGGCGGACTTTCCGCTGGAATCCCCTGCTAACGGACGTTTGGGCGCAGAAATGTGTCGAAAAAAACTGTTTTAAACGTTTGTTTAAATCAAACATTTGTTTAGTTTTGCCCCGTTTTAGCACATTTACATATGTCAGAATACAACGATAAACAGGTAAAAATCATGGAGGCGGCGGAGATCCACTTCGCCGATCGCGGTTTCGAAGGCACATCGGTAAGGGATATTGCCGAAACGGCCGGGGTCAATCTCGCCATGATCAATTATTATTTCGGCTCGAAGGAAAAACTGATGGAAGCGATGTTTGCCCGCCGTAGCGCATACATGACGCTACAGCTGGAAACGATCCTCGCCAACAGGGAGATGGGTCCGATGGAGAAACTGGAAACACTGGTGGACCAGTACATCAACCGGTTGCTCAACCAGCCTTGTTTCCATCGAATCATGATCCGCGAGCAGATGATGAACAGTAATCACATGATTACCGAACAGATCCTGCAGATGAAACGCACCAATTCCAACCTGACCAGGGCACTGATTGCCGAAGGCCAGGAGGCGGGTGTTTTCCGGCAGAATGTAGATATGGGACTCCTGATGGCCACACTGGTTGGTACCGTTGGCCATATTGTTTCCACCCAGCATTTTTACCGCGAGATGAATGATCTCGGCGAAATGACCGAGGACGAATTCAGGAACCATATCCGCGGAAAACTCAGCTCACATATCAAGGCAATTTTTAAAGCAATACTTTCAAATGAAGATTAAGCATCTACTCCTCGCCACCGTTTTACTGGCATCGGCAGCCAGCCAGGCGCAGGACAGTACCAGGGCCGCGCGACCGATTACCCTTAACGAGGCAGTCGACCTGGGAATCAAAAACAGCCACCAGCTGAAAAACAGCACTGCAAAAATTGAAGAAGCAACAGCAGCGGTCCGCGAGGCACTCGATGGCCGGTTGCCATCAGCCAAAGCTTCGGGATCGTACCTGCGCGTAAACAACCCTTCAATCAAAATGAAGGCAGAAGATAACAGCGGCGGGGGAAGCAATCCGGACGAGCCTTCCACAACACCCAAAGTGTCGCAGGCGATGTATGGCCTCGTGAATTTTTCACTGCCGGTTTACACCGGTGGAAAAATCCGCTACGGTATTGAATCATCCAGGCTGCTTGCCGAAGCCACCAGGCTGGATGCAGAACACCAGCGGGAAGAAGTAACACAAAATATTATCGAGGCCTATATCAACCTCTACAAAGCGAAAGCGGCAGTTGACCTTGTAAAGGAAAACCTCGCGCAGAACGAACAAAGGGTAAAGGATTTCCGGAACCTGGAAAAGAACGGGATACTTGCACGCAATGACCTTCTTAAAGCTGAATTGCAGGCCTCCAATACCGAACTGACCCTGCTCGACGTGGAAAACAGCTGGGCACTGGCCAATGTAAACATGGACCTGATGCTCGGTTTACCTGCCACCACTCTACTTGCGCCGGACAGCAGCATCACGGAAGTGACCACTGCCGTACTGCCACTGGATGATTATGTGACTGCCGCACTGAAAGGACGCAAGGACATCGGTGCCATTTCGCTGCAACGCAGGGCATCGGATAATTCGGTGAAGATTGCAAAGGCTGACAAATACCCCAGCCTGGCACTGACCGGCGGATATGTAGCGCTGGATGTCCCGAAATTTATTGCGGTTACCAATGCCGTCAACCTCGGTGTGGGTGT
>SEAD01000032.1 GCA_004173355.1 Chitinophagaceae bacterium
GTACGCCTGCTTGATGGCCCTTTTAAAAAAGCAGCCACACTCAATTCGAAGGTCCTGCTGGAATATGATGCCGATCGCCTGCTGGCGGGTTATCGCAAGGAGGCTGGCCTGGATGAAAAGGCAGCGTCCTATCCCAACTGGGATGGACTTGATGGACACGTTGCGGGGCATTACGTTTCCGCCCTCGCACTCAACACTTCTTCCACCGTTTCGCCCGGGTCGGCGGAGCGATTGCTCTACATGATCGCAGAACTGAAAGCATGCGCCGCAGCAAACAATGCAGCAGGTGGCTGGCGCACGGGATATCTCGGGGCAGTACCCGGAAGCGCGAAAATATGGCCGGCATTCATGACCGGCAATTTTAAGGAATTCCGTTCCGCATGGGTGCCATTTTATAATATCCATAAAATGATGGCAGGACTGCGGGATGCCTGGCTCTATACCGGCAATAATGATGCACAGGCGTTGTTCCTTGGATTCTGCGACTGGACCATTATGATCACCAGCCAGCTGTCCGACACACAGATGCAGGAAATGCTGGAGGTGGAACAGGGAGGTATGAATGAAGTACTCGCAGATGCATTCGGCATGACAGCTGATAAAAAATACCTTGCCGCAGCAAAACGGTTCTCGCATCACCTGCTGCTCGATGCAATGGCGGCGGGAAAAGATAACCTCGATAATAAACATGCCAACACACAGGTGCCGAAGGCCATCGGATTCGAACGTATCGGCGAGCTCACAGATGACCGGCAGTACAGCGATGCCGGCCGCTTTTTCTGGAACACGGTCGTAAGCAACCGCACCCTGGCATTCGGGGGCAACAGCCGTCGGGAGTTTTTTCCATCAGCCGCCGCCAGTACCGATTTTATCACCGATGTGGAAGGGCCGGAAACCTGCAACTCCTACAACATGCTCAAACTGACGGAGGACCTCTTCCGGATGGAGCCACTCGCAAAATATGCTGATTACTACGAGCGTACCCTGTACAACCATATCCTTTCAACGCAACATCCTTTACATGGAGGATATGTCTACTTCACGCCGGTCCGCCCCCGCCATTACCGCGTCTACTCTGCCCCCAACCAGGCCATGTGGTGCTGTGTGGGCAGCGGCATGGAAAACCATTCGAAATACGGACAGTTTATTTACACCCATACATCCGATTCCCTTTTTGTAAACCTCTTTATCGCCTCCACACTGGATTGGGCAAACCAGAAAATCGGGTTGAAACAGGAGACCAGTTTTCCGGAATCCGGCCAGTCAAAAATCATCATCACGGAAGGCAGCGGATCTTTCACGATCCTGGTCCGGTACCCGGCATGGATTGCCGATGGAAAAATGGACATCCGCATCAATGGCAAATCCTTTGCCCATGCAGGAAAACCATCTTCTTACATCCCGGTCAAACGAAACTGGAAAAAAGGGGATGTACTGACGTTCACCCTTCCCATGACCACACGTATCGAACACCTGCCCGACCAGCCATCCTACATCGCATTCATGCGGGGGCCTATCCTGCTGGCAGCGCGGTCAGCGGGCGACAGCTTACCGGGCCTCGTGGCGGATGGCAGCCGCTGGGGACATATCGCTCATGGAGAACGACTGCCGGTCGAATCCTCCCCGATCATCCTCGATGATGACCTGGATAATATCGCCGACAGGCTGAAATCGGTAAACAATAGCGCACTCACATTCGAACCCTCTGGTATAAAAATGCTGAATGCGGTGCCGGTAACCCTCGAACCTTTTTACCGGATCCATGACTCCCGGTATATCATGTACTGGCTGGCACTCGATAAAAATGGTTACCAGTCGTACATCGACTCACTAGGCCGGATCGAACAACAACGGCTGCAGCTGGAGAAACAAACGGTGGATGTGGTTGCCCCGGGTGAACAACAACCGGAGGCGGATCATTTTATCAAACAGGAAAACAGCAATACCGGTAACCAGTCGAACGAATTCTGGCGATCTGCCGCAAACGGTGGCTTCTTCAGTTACCAGCTTTCGACCGGTGGACTCACGGACCTCTCACTCGTTGTCCGGTACTGGGGTGCCGAATGGGGCAACCGGAAATTTGAGCTCTACATCGATGAGGAAAAATTGCTGACCATCGACAATACGGGTAAATGGAACCAGTCGGCTTTTCGCCAGGAAAAATATGAGATACCCGCATCAATGCTCAGGGGAAAAGAAAAAATCAGGATCCGGTTCCAGTCCGTCCCCGGCAACACCGCAGGGGCAGTTTATAATCTTCGCCTGATAAAAAAACAGTAATACAAAAAACTTCACAAATATGATCCGCAAGCTCAAACATCTCACCGTCCGGTTATTGATCCCGGCAATCATGCAACTCCTTGTTTGCAGTAGTCTTTTTGCGCAACAGACCGTTGTTACCAATCCCATCCTGAGCGGGTTTTATCCTGACCCGAGTATTGTAAAGGTGGGGCCAGACTACTACCTCATCAATTCCACGTTTTCCTATTTCCCCGGAATACCGGTGTTTCACAGTAAGGACCTGAAAAACTGGAAACAGATCGGGAATGTGATCGACCGCACTTCACAACTGGATTTTATGGGCGAACGGATAACACGTGGACTCTTCGCACCTGCTATCAGTTATCATAAAGGATTGTTTTATGTGACCTGTACCGACATCGACCATGAAGGCAATTTTGTAGTCACCGCTTCCAACCCCGCAGGGCCCTGGAGTGATCCGGTAAAATTGCCCCAGGTGCGGGGTATCGACCCATCCCTCTATTTCGATGCTGACAAGGCTTATATCATCTACAACAGTGATGCGCCGGACAACAAGCCGCTGTATTCCGGCCATCGCACGATCCGGATGTACGAATTTGATTATACCAACCTCAAAACTACCGGTGAGGAAAAACAACTGGTAAACGGAGGGGTTGATCTCAGTAAAAAACCAGTGTGGATCGAAGGCCCGCATATCCTGAAACGCAACGACTGGTATTACCTCTACGCTGCAGAAGGTGGCACATCGGTCAACCATTCAGAAGTGGTGCTTCGTAGCAAATCCGTGTGGGGTCCGTATATCCCTTATGAAAAAAACCCGATCCTCACCCAACGCCACCTGCCGGAAGACAGGCGATTTCCGGTAACCTCGGCCGGTCATGCCCAACTGGTGGAAGGTCCCGATGGTAAAACCTATTCAATTTTCCTGGCCGTGCGTCCGTACAAGGGTGACTATTACAACACGGGGCGGGAAACATTCCTGGCACCCGTGGAATGGATCGATGACTGGCCCGTCATTAATCCGGCACAGGCGGAGATCAGTTACCAATACAGCTTTAACTATCCTGAAATCAAACAAAAAAACAGCACCCCGCAATCCGGGAACTTCAGCTATACCACGGACTTCCGCAGCCAGTGGGACCCATCGCTGCTCTTCATGCGCAAACCCGACAGCAGTTCATTCTCCCGCTCAGCAAAGACAGGACTCGTACTCCGGTTAAAACCGGTTACTGTCATGGACTTTGCTGATCCCTCCTTTATCGGAAAACGCCAGCAACATCTCAACAGCACGGTGGAAACCCGGATGGATTTCGTAGCAAAAGACAGCAATGAAAAAGCCGGTCTTGTTGCTTTCCAGAGTGAGACCAATTTTTACTATTTCGCCAGGTCAAAAGCCGATGGCAGGGATATCATCCAGTTGATTCAGGGCACAAAAGAGGGGAAACAAACCGTGGAACTTGCACGGGCTCCGTTGAAAACAAATGGTGCTACCCTGTTCCTCCGGATTATTTCCGCGGGTGATACCTATTCGTTTTACTACTCCACTGACGGAACGAAATGGACAGCACTGAAGGAAAAAGCAGACGCCACTTACCTCAGCACCAGAACGGCGGGTGGTTTTGTAGGTGTGTTGTACGGAATGTATGCGACTTCATCCGGCAAACCCTCCTCTTCATCCGCATCCTTCCGGCACCTCTCTTACAGCGGCAACGATCCCATGTACATGCAAAAACCCGGAGTCAAGTGATGGTTATACAAAAAATATTTACCTGCCTTGCGCTTGCAACTGCCTGCTGCGTCTCCATCAGCGCGCAGCAGGCCGTCAATCCCGTGATCTTCGCCGATGTACCGGACGCCTCAATCGTACGTGCCGGAAACACCTGGTACATGAGCAGCACCACGATGCACATGAACCCCGGCGTCCCGGTCATGAAATCAACAGATCTGGTCAACTGGACAATCGTGCGATACGCATACGATACCCTTGCCAACATCGATGAGATGAACCTGGTGAACAACCGCTCTGCTTACGGCAAGGGCACCTGGGCCAGCTGTATCCGTTACCACAAGGGACGCTTTTACCTGTCCACATTTGCCCAGACCACCGGCAAAACGTATATCTTCTCGACTGACAATATTGAAAAAGGAAAATGGACCACCAGATCTTTTAGTCCATCCTACCACGACCACAGCCTTTTCTTCGACGACGATGGAAAGGCCTATCTCATCTATGGTGCAGGTACCCTGAAAATAGTGACACTGAATGACGACCTCTCCGGCATCGTACCCGGCTCAGAGCGGATACTGATCGAAGACGCCAGCAAACCCGCGGGGGAAAACATCGGACTGCGGGCCGAAGGATCCCAACTCTTCCGGGTACAGGGGAAATACTACCTGTTTAATATCACCTGGCCAAAGGGAGGAATGCGGACAGTGGTGATCCATCGCGCCGATCGGCTCACAGGCCCATGGGAAGGCAGGGTTGGCCTGCAGGACCTGGGCGTGGCACAGGGCGGACTGATCGACACACCGGACGGCAGATGGTACAGTTACCTGTTCCGCGACTACGGCGCCGTCGGGCGTATCCCCTACCTGGTGCCGGTCACCTGGACCGGCGGATGGCCGGTACTCGGGGTCAATGGCAGGGTACCGGATACACTGGATCTTCCTGTGTCACGTGGACTCATCCCCGGCATCGTATGCTCCGATGACTTCAATCGCAATGGCCCGAAACAGGACCTGCCACTGGCCTGGCAATGGAACCATAACCCCGACAACCGGTACTGGTCCCTCCATAAACGGAAGGGGTACCTGCGCCTGCAGACCGGCCGGATCGACAGCAGTTTTGTAAAAGCAAGGAACACCCTGACCCAACGGACCTTTGGCCCGGCCAGCACTGCTTCGGTTGCCCTGGACCTGAAAGGCATGAAGGACGGCGATGTGGCCGGACTGGGAATCCTCCAGGAATTCTATGGTTTTGTTGCGGTAAAAACCAGCGGCACCACAAAAGAAATTATCATGACCAGTGGAGGGTCGGAAATGCCGGCTGCCCGGGTAACGGTCCCCGCGTCGAAGTCGAGGGTCTACCTGCGCACCGACTGTAACTTCACGGACAGGAAAGATGAAGCCATGTTCTATTTCAGTTTCGATGGGAAACAATGGGAGCCGATAGGCACCACACTGAAAATGCGCTACACACTCACCCATTTTATGGGTGCACGTTTTGCCCTGTTTAATTACGCCACAAAAAATACCGGGGGTTATGCCGACTTTGATTATTTCCGGATCAGCGACAATGTAAAACTGAACTAAAAAACGAATGCCTGCATTCACCTGTATATCGTGAACTATTAAAAAGAAACAATGAAAAAATTACTGCTGCTGCCTGCACTGGGTTTATTCGCAAGCGCCACCCTCGCACAGGATGTCATATCCATTGACGTCACAAAATCAAAAGACCGGATCAACAAAAACATTTACGGCCATTTTTCGGAACATCTTGGCCGTTGCATTTACGATGGGCTCTATGTTGGCGACAGCAATACCAGCATTCCCAATAAAAACGGGATCCGGCTCGATGTAATCGACGCACTGAAAAAACTGAAAGTCCCGGTACTCCGCTGGCCAGGTGGATGTTTTGCCGATACCTACCACTGGAAAGACGGCGTAGGCCCAAAAGCATCACGGCCCAGTATGCTGAATGTCTGGTGGGGCAATACCAAAGAAGACAATAGTTTCGGGACAAACGAATTCCTGGATATGTGCGAAGAGCTGGGAGCGGAACCTTACCTGAGCGGTAACGTTGGCAGTGGCACACCCGGTGAACTCAGCGACTGGATCAAATACACCACCCATCCCAACAACAGCAGCCCGATGCCCGAGATGCGCCAGCAGAACGGACGCAGCACCCCCTGGAAAGTGAAGTTCTGGGGATTGGGCAACGAAGCATGGGGATGCGGTGGCAACATGAAACCCGAATACTACGCGAATATCTACCGGCAGTACGCCACCTTCATGACCGCGGCATCCAGCAAGGATACGATCTACCGGATCGCCAGCGGTGCCAATGGCAGCGATTACAACTGGACCGAAGTGCTGATGCGCGACCTGCCCGCACCGATGTTCGACGCGCTCGGCCTGCACCACTACAGTGTGATCAACTGGAATAAAAAAGGATCTGCCACCGGTTTTTCGGAACAGGAGTATTTCGCCACCATGAAACAGGCATTGATGATGGAAGAACTGATCACCAGGCACAGTGCTATCATGGACAAATATGACCCACAGAAAAAGAAACACCTCGCCGTGGATGAATGGGGAGGCTGGTACGACGTTGAACCAGGCACCAATCCTGCATTCCTTTACCAGCAAAACACCATGCGTGATGCCATGATCGCAGGGAGCAGTCTCAATATCTTCAACAACCACGCAGACCGCGTGAAAATGGCAAACCTGGCGCAGATCGTCAACGTGCTGCAGGCGGTTATCCTCACGGAAGGCAACAAGATCCTGCTGACTCCAACCTACCATGTCATGGAAATGTACAACGTTCACCAGGACGCCATGATGCTGCCTCTCAAAATCACAGGTACCGATTATGTACTGGGCACCGGGAAACTCAAAGCCGTCAATGCATCGGCGTCAAAAGACGACCGCGGTCTCACCCATGTGAGCCTGGTCAATATTGATCCGAAAAAAGAACATGTAGTGACGATCAGCGTAACCGGCACATCCTACAGCAACGTCACCGGCCGGATCCTGAAAGCATCATCGATGAATGATTACAATACTTTCCAGGAACCGGGAAAAATCACACCACAGCCATTCAGTGGTGCATCGCTGCAGGGCACTAAACTTACGGTCAGGATACCGGCCGCAAGTGTCATCGTACTTGAGTTGAAATAAGACCTATTCTTCAAAACCAAAAACGATTCATATGGAAACATTTCGAAAGTCACGCCGGACATTTATCAGGAATGCCGGTATTACCGGGGCCGCGCTGCCATTGCTTGGGCCGGTGCAGGCAATCAATGAGTTCACCAATGCAATCAGTATGGAAAAAAAGAAAGACAAACTCGGCGTGGCGCTCGTGGGACTGGGCGGTTATGCCACCGGACAGCTCGCCCCCGCGCTGCAACAGACCACCCATTGTTACCTCGCCGGCATCGTGACGGGCAGTCCGGAAAAGATTCCCGTGTGGCAGGGAAAATATGGCATCCCCGATAAGAACGTTTACAACTATGGCAATTTTGATTCGATCCGTGACAACCCCGATATCGATATTATTTACGTGGTGCTGCCCAACAGCCTTCACGCTGAATATACCATCCGGGCTTTTGCCGCGGGAAAACATGTGATCTGTGAGAAACCGATGGCCATTACGGTGGAGGACTGCGACAGGATGCTGGCTGCTTCAAAAAAAGCAGGCAAACAACTGTCGATCGGTTACCGGCTCCATTTTGAACCCTTTAACCTGGAGATGGCAAGACTCGGTTCAAAACAGGTTTACGGCAAACTCAGCAGCATGGAAGGAGCCTTTGGTTTCAAGGCACAGGCGGGGCAATGGAGGCTGGATAAAAAAATGGCAGGTGGCGGACCTCTGATGGACCTGGGTATTTACGTGGTCCAGGGACTTTGTTATACCTCCGGAATGGAACCCATCAGCGTCACAGCTCTTGAAGGTGCCAAAACTGATCCCGCCCGGTTCCCGGATGTGGAACAGTCGTTGTCCTGGACCTTCAGCTTCCCGGGAAAACTGGAGGGAAAAGGAACTGCCAGTTATGATGACAGTTTCAACTTCCTCCGTGCAACAGCGGAAAAGGGGATGATCGAACTGAAACCCGCTTATAACTACGGTGGCCAGCGCGGCACAACCCCGGAAGGGCCGATGACATTCCCGAATGTGAACCAGCAGGCCCGGCAGATGGATGCATTTGCCCAATCTGTAAAAAGCAATACCCCGACCATCGTGCCGGGTGAGCTCGGGAAACGGGATGTGAAATACCTGCAGGCCATCTATGAAGCGATGGCCTCCGGCAAAACCGTAAAGATCCCTGGCTGAGCTGACGAAATAATTTATTGTGGACGCCGGGTAGCACTACCCGGCGTTTTTTTATCACCGGCCCGCGATTGAACCCGGAACACTTTCATCGTGTCATTGTTTACTGCCGCCACCACCATCCGTTCCCCATCTTTTAACGATACAAGAGCAAGGTCTTTCACATCGCCGGTAATCAGGAAACCGGACTCCGATGGAGGGATGGACCGGAACCGTTCTTTATTTTTGCTGCCCTTCAGGAAACATCCATAAGAGGCATCATATGCACCGGTCATGACTTCCGCCTGGTACTCATTACCGGCCAGCAATAAGTCCATCTCTCCATCCGAATCGAAATCAGCGCAGAGAATGGCATTAACGGGTGAATACTGTGCTTCCAGCGGGAGGGCATGTTTGATAAAATTCCCGTTGCCTGTGTTTTCAAAATAACAGCTCCGGGTTTCATTACAGGTATAGGTTGTTATTTTTCCCGTTACACCTTTGAACACCTGTGAGTAACCGGCTGTGGAGAAATCCCTGTTCAGCAGGAATTTCTTTTTCAGGGCGGGCACCTGTTCGGCCATACGGCCCCGGCCATACGCGGGGTAGGATTGTTTTTTACCCGAATTATCCCGGATATAATAAAATGCAAAAGGGTCTATGCTGCCGTTGCCGTCGTAATCGGCTGCGAAGAGCTGCATGGGAGTTGCGGGACTTGCACCATACTCACAATTCAAACCCAGGTTACCTGCCACCAGGTCCAGATCTCCGTCCTGGTCGATATCTGCCGCGATCAGGCTGCGCCATATCCCCGAGTTGTCGGTAAGTCCGGTGGCATTGGTGACTTCAGCCAATGTTCCTTTTTTCCCGGCAAAAAAACGGACCGGCATCCACTCCCCTGCTATCACCAGGTCGGGCGATCCGTCATTGTTGAAGTCCGTCCATACCGCGGCAGTGAGCATTCCCGGTTCCTGCAGTGCGGGGCATATTGCCGCAGTCACATCCGTGAAAATGCCCTTCTCGTTACGCAACAGGAACGATCGTGGCGATTGCGGCCAGGCTGCAGACACACGCCCGCCGATAAACAGGTCATCATCCCCGTCATTGTCAAAATCACAGGCCGTCACAGTTCCTGCCATCACTGACACGCCTGCGGGTATTGCATTGATTGCAATGGAAAAAATACCCTTGCCATTGTTGAGATAGAGTCTTGGCCGGTAGTAGGGTGAGCCTGCTTCATACTGCATCCCTCCACTGGTTACCAGCAGGTCCTCGTCGCCGTCCCCATCCGCATCAAAAAACACACAATCCTCGTCTTCCTCGTATTTTTTGCCGGTGGTAAGTGATGCTGCGCTGAATGTTGAACCTGGTTGCTGTGTAAACACCAGGCCCTTTGAATTGAATGCGCCACCGATAAACAAATCCTGCCTGCCATCATTGTTGATATCGGCCGTACTGATAAACGGTCCGAGCTGCGAATATTTCTGCGGCAGCAGTCGTTGTTGTGCATAATCATTGACCGCTGTCTCCGTATGTTTATAGAGAAGCCCCGCAGTGCCGGTTATCTCTTCAAACACGCTCGCATGGCTGCGTCCGGTTGCCCCTGGTTTTGCCGCGGTTACAGACTGCTTCCAGTCAATGGTCAGCAGTGAATCGGCTGCCGGTCGTTTTATCATCTGTACTTTACCATCGGGCCAGGTAACGGAAAGCGAGTCAATGCTGCCGTTTTCACCCAGGCCGAAAAACAGGTCCTGGTCAACGGATGAAAAATAACCGCGGACAGGGTTCTGTTCCTGTGTCAGTTGCTGGTTGCCGAGGTAACAAACCAGTTTTGCGCCAAAGCCACGCCTGTTCAGCGAGTCCCCATTGAGTTTTACTTTCAGGTAATGATGGGTCGGACGTTTCTCCCTGATTGTATTGATGAGGATGAATGCCGGTTTGTTGATATTATTTACAATGAGGTCCAGATCCCCATCATTGTCGAGGTCGGCATATGCGGCCCCGTTCGACATTGATGGTTCATTCACACCGGCCCATTCAGAAGAATCAAGGAACGCCAGCGAGTGGTTATTCAGGTAGAGGTAATTGGGGAGGTTTACGTTATCCAGCGAAGCCAGTTTCGCGCGGATCGCCTGCTGTCTTGCTTCCTGGTCCTGGTTGGCGGCATAGATTCCCTTGCTGAATTCCAGGAAATCGGCATTGATAAAATCCCTGCCGATGCCATTGGTCACATGCATGTCTTTCCAGCCATCGTTATCAAAGTCGGCCAGCAGCACGCTCCAGCTCCAGTCGGTAGCATGGATCCCCGCCATCCGTCCGATTTCGCTGAAGATTGGTTGCCTGGCAGCGGTCACTCCCCTGTTCAGCTGCAACATATTCCGGGTGAACTCGGGTTCATACCCCAGCGCGCGTTCCGATTCATAGCGCTCAAAGTTCATCAGTGAATAGGAAGTCTTTTTCCGTTCATTGGTTTCCGGAAGCATGTCAAGTGTGACCAGGTCCGCCAGGCCATCATTGTTCAGGTCGGCTGCGTCGGAACCCATGCTTGAATAGGACTGGTGCCGCATAGCATCTGAAATGATATTGGAAAAAGTACCGTCCCCGTTGTTCTGCCAGAGCAGGTCATTGGACAGGAAATCATTTGCCACATAGATATCGGGCCAACCGTCATTGTTGAAGTCGCTCACGGAGACACCGAGGCCAAAACCATCGTCTTTAATCCCGGCTGCAATGGTATGATCGGAGAACACCGGGTGACCTTTACCGGAACTGTCGCCATCATTGCGGTACAGCCGGTCATTGGCTGGCGAAAAACCCGAGAGGTCGCGCGGATGCACGGTATTGGCGTTACCCGGGCTTAAGAGATAATTGGTAAGGTACATATCCAGGTCGCCGTCGCGGTCATAATCAGTAAAAGCGGCCTGTGTGGAAAACCCGGTATCGGCAAGACCATATTCTTCCGCCATCTCACGGAAACCGAGGTTCTGCTGGTTGATGTATAACCTGTTTTTGGATCGGTGGCGAAGGTCTTTTCCAAATACACAGACATAGATATCATCGTATCCGTCGTTGTTGATATCGACTATGCTCACACCCGTGCACCAGTCGCTGGTGACAAGGCCTGACTTCTCGGTCACGTCAGTGAACCGGTTACCTCCCTGATTGATGTACAACCGGCAACTCACCTGGTTGCCGGTGAAAAAAATATCCCTGAGCCCATCGTTGTTAAAATCACCAATACCCACGCCTGCGCCCATGTAGCCGAATTCGTTTATAAACGAAAAGGATGAATCAGCATCATGCAGGGTATTTTCAAAAGTTATTCCCGACTCGGATGCGGGGAGTTTTTCAAACAGCGTTTCCTTTGACCGCTGACGGCAGGAGACCATCAGCATCGATACTATAATCAAACAGGTAATTGCGGGCTTTCTTGTGTGCATAGTCTGTAGGCAATTGGTTGGCATGCATGGTTACGCCGTTCCGGAAGATAGTAAAAAAGAGGGCCACAATAAAGTGGCCCTCATAGTGGACGATAATGATCGGTATAATGATTAATTCATCACTGCAGGGCAGGGTTAGCCGAGATTTCATTCGCAGGGATCGGCAGCATATCCACCTGTCCGGGTTTCGGATCTGTCATGATGGAAGGGAAATAACCTTTTTTCCTCCAGCGCAGGATATCGATATTGTTAATTTCTTCAGCCGCCAGCTCAACCCAGCGTTCATGCATCACAGCACGCAGCGCAGCTTCTTTGGTCGCCGGCGCAACCGGTGGCATATTTACACTTGGCCGGGCGCGTACCTGGTTAATATAGATAGCGGCTTGTCCGGGAGTGCCCACTTCCGCTTCACATTCTGCAAGCATCAGCAACACATCCGCGTAACGCAGCAGGCGCTGGTTGAGGCCACCGTAGTGGTTGCCGGAATTGACCCACTCATAGATATTGTATTTGCGGAAAAAGCGTTTTTTGGTTACACCGTTTTTGACTGAAGTGGTCGTGTTGATGTCGGCGGCAGTGAGAGCCACCGGGCTCTGGCTGGATGAGCCGGTGAGGATCAGGTCACCCTCTTCCCAGATGGTAAATTTGTAACGGGGATCGTTTGCTTCATATTCATCGAGCAGGCGGTTGGATGGAATTGTATTACCCCATGTTTTGCCCCAGTCCTGTGTGCGGGCGTTGGCTAGAGCGCTGGTAGAGCCCTCACCATTATACCCCCAGTTGAAGCTACCATCACCCCTGTCTACAAACACCACTTCAAAAATGGATTCATCGTTGAATTCATGGCCACCGAATGCGGCGGTACCATCATCATTGGCAACATCACCATCAAAGTTCCACTGGTAATTGTCCACCAGGCTGTATTGTCCAACGAGGTTGAGCAATGCAGTTTTTGCTGCGCCATAGTCGCCCTTCTGGATCTGCACACGTCCGAGAAGCGCTGTAGCAGCACCGGAAGTGGCCCTTCCATTATCCGATGCGCCATATTCTGAGGGCAGTGCCGCAGCGGCTTCGGTAAGGTCGTTAATTATCAGCGTGTAGATATCGGCAGCCGGTGTTTTACCCTGGAACTGGGTCGGTGAAGTAACCGGTTCGGTGTACACCGGTACATCACCCCATTGGGATACAAGTTCAAAATATGCCCAGCCACGCAGGAACTTGGCTTCACCCACAATGCGATCGCGGAGACCGGGGTTATCGGTTACGTCAGGAGCCTTTGCGAGTACTACGTTGGCGCGGTTAATCATATGATAACAACCGGTCCAGATGCTGGTTATTACTGAATTTGTTGCAGCCGGGGTAGGTGATACCAGCAGCTCCTTACGCGGAGCTTCCAGTTGCTCACCACCGGCATTGTATTCGCCACCACGCATGTCGTGAAGGGTGTACCATTCCCGTGCAATCATGTTTCCCGAACGCAGGATGGAATAAACGGCGTTTACACCATTCTGCAGTTCCGCAGCTGTTTTAAAATAACTTTCACTGGTCGGATTGTTTTCATCCAGTACATTCAGTCGCTTGTTACAGGCAATGGCTCCAATAATAGCCAGTCCCAGCAGCGACATTTTAATTGTATACGATTTCATTTCTTTACAGTTTTATTGATTAACAGAAGCCATCATTATAACCCGATCTGCAATCCAAACATCACCGATTTTGGCTGTGGATATACAGCGAAATCGATCCCGTTGGTCAGCGATGAGTTGGGTGTACGGTTTCCCACCTCCGGATCGTATCCGGAGTAGTTGGTAATTGTTACCAGGTTCTGGGCCGACACGTAAACCCGCAGGTTTTTGACGGTACCCCTCGTGAGCGAACCCAATGCATTGGAAGGGATATTGTAACTCAACATGATATTCTTAAGCCGGAGATAGGAACCATCTTCAAGGAAGCGTGTCGACGGACGTGAATTCTGGTTCGGGTCAGCACCAATGGCCCGGGGGATATCCGTGTTGGTGTTGGTAGGAGTCCATGCATTCAGCACCTGTGTCCCGGCATTGAAAAACCGGATCATGCCTTCGGTTACCACACGGGTTGCATTGTAAATTTCATTTCCCTGTACACCCTGCAGGAACACACTGAGGTCAAAGTTGTGGTAACTCGCGCCGAGGTTAACACCATAGCTCACCTTCGGAATAAAACTGCCGAGGAAACTACGGTCCTTCAAATCAATTATGCCATCCTTGTTCAGGTCTTTGAATTTCAGGTCACCCGGAGCAGTGCCAATGGTCTGGGTGGCATGCGAGCTCACTTCCGCAGCTGTCTGGAAAATCCCTTCCACTTCCCATCCAAAAAATGACTGGATTGCCTGCCCTACTCTGGTATTGGTAATGGCAGCAGCACCGAAATCATTATCGGCTCCGGCCTCGATATTGGTCACACCTTCTGCCAGCCTGGTTACTTCGTTGGTCACGAAACTTGCGTTGGCAGATACATTCCATTTGAATTTGCCTTCACGCTGGTTGTAACCGACCAGGAACTCCAGACCGGAGTTGGTCATGGCGCCCACGTTCTGGTTAACCGTTGTATTGATAAAGCCGTAAGACAATGGCAGGGGCACACTCAATATCAGGTTGTCGGTTTTACGCTGGTAATATTCCGCGGATAATGTGATTTTGTTTTTCAGGAGACCCAGGTCAACACCGATGTTGAGCTGTTTGGTTTTTTCCCATTCAAGATCCTGGTTACCCAGACCCGGGATGGAAGAATTTGCACCGGCCGTCTGTACGTTGTTGAATGGATAGTAGGCACTGTTTGCAGCTACACTTACCAGCCATGGAGTATTGCCAAGGATAGCGCCGTTTAACCCCGTAACACCGTACCCCGCGCGGAGTTTGAGCTCGGAAATTTTCGACTGCTGCTGCATGAATTGTTCCTGGTCAATCCTCCAGCCGACAGAGGCAGAAGGGAATGTGGCCCATTTTTTTCCTGGCGCCCATACGGAAAGTCCGTCCCTCCTGACTGCAGCGCTGAGGATATAACGGTTTTTGAAATCGTAGTTGACACGACCCAGGTACGATACCAGTGCGTTCTCACCAACCAATGTCTGCACAAATGCATTGGTAGCGTTGTTCAGCGTGCGCAGCTCGTTGGAAGGCTGGCGGCCGTTGGCGTTCTCCTGTTTGGTATCCTGGTTCTGCTGTTCGTATACCGCAATGGCATTCACGTGGTGGTCACCAAAGTTGCGGTCGAAAGTCAGCTGTTGTGTGTACAACATTACAGTCGATATATTCCGGTTGTTTGTCACTGTAGCGAGCGTGGCACTGGATCCGGCCACGGTACCATTGTCGCTGAAAATGGGTGAAAAACGATAGTCAAGGCTGTTGGCATAATCCACACCGAATGTGGAGCGGAATTTCAGCCAGCTTGCGAGTTTGATATCCAGGTAGGCAGTACCAAATACTTTCACCCTCCTGCGGTTACCCGGGTTTTTCAGCTCGGCATCTTCTACCGGGTTGGTCGGGTCACCACCGTCACGCGGTGCATCCACTCCACGGTATCCGCCATTTGAGGTGGGATCGTATACAGGGATATGGGGCATCATCTTGATCACGTTGACAAGGTTTGTCCTGGACTGTGTCTCGTTATTATCATAGGCCTGGTCGCCGTGCGCCACATAAAGGTTCTGGCCGAACGTAAATCTTTTACTGATCACGTGGTCAGAGTTGATCCGGAAATTATAACGACGGTAACCCACCGCAGGACTGGTTCCTTCCTGATCGGTAAAACCGGCAGATGCATAAAAACGGGACATTTCATTTCCGCCGCTGAGACCGATATTATGCTGGGTCTGGAAACCGGTACGGAAATAAGCATCCTGCCAGTCGGTATTGGTCTGCCCGTAGGTTTGTGTTGCCCCTTCGTAAATGGGCTCATTGATCTGCGGGTCGGAAAGGCGCGGGATCTGGCTGCCCCTGTAGGCAAGCGCATACTGCATGAATTGCTGGGTGTTGAGCAGGTCGAGCCGCGAGGTCACTTTCTGTACACCAACGTATGAATCCAGGTTGATGGCGATTTTACCATCCCTGCGGCCCTTTTTCGTAGTAACCATAATCACACCACTCGAAGCACGGGAACCGTAGATGGCTGCAGCGGAAGCATCTTTGAGTACGTCAACCGATTCGATATCCCTGGTATCAATGGTAGCCAGGTCGCCTGTAGGAAATCCATCAACCACATACAATGGATCGGATGCAAAACTGATGGAACTGATACCACGGATCCGGACAATCGGTTCGGATCCCGGACTACCATTATTGGTAACCGTGATACCGGCTGCACGGCCCTGCAAGGCCTGCGACACGGACAGGACCGGGAGTTCATTGAGTGTCTTGCCATTCACGCTGGAAACAGCACCGGTCACCAATGTGCGTCGCTGCGTACCATAACCGACAACCACCACTTCGTCCAGCGATTTATCGGAACTCAGCAGGATCACGGTCACACTGGACTTACCGGCGATGTCCACATCCTGTGTCACCATTCCCACGAAAGACATCCGCAATGTGCTGGCATTGTCATCCACCGAAATAGAAAATACACCATTGGCATCTGTTGTGGTTGCCACATTTTTACCAGGCACCGTCACCGATACCCCGCCAAGTGGTTCTCCGGAAATGTTGGTAACCGTACCCGATACAGTCCGGACATCATTAATACTGTGAATTTTACCTGTACCTGCATGCGCGGCCATCACAACGGCGAGTAACATGAAGACAGTCAGTTTGATCGTTTTAAGCAGCATCGTTGGAGAGGAGCTGAAGGACCTCCATCCACCGGGTTGTCGTTGTTTCATACCTTAAGTTTGGCGTTTTGATTTAAAGTTTTTTGGGATGAGCTATAAAAAAGGGGAAGTAGATAAGCGGCAGCATATCCCCCGGTAAGAAGTCTGGAGAAGTACGGAAAGGCAGTATGTGTAGAAAGGATCACCCTGGCAGGTACGGGGCACAGGCTCACACAGAAGGTGCGCACAGACATCAGGCAACGTTGGGTCGTCAGGTTTTTTGTTTCTTTCATACAGCAATCAAATCGTATCGGCAATACAACTTACTACTAAATGTAATCGATTGCATAAAAATTGTCAAAAAAACTTTTCTTCCCCCTGATAAATCGATTTTGCAAAATGCCCCGAAGCAAACAATGTTGCTCCGGGGCTGGTTTGTATGGGGTTCTGATGGGTAGTCTTGAGGGGAAATGCGAGTGAAGTCAGTGTAACCGGTTGCACCACAGCGGTGGATTTTATACATCCGGAAACTGCCCGGCCGGGTTACTCAAAGAAAGGTATACCCGGAATTGCGTACTTCTTCATGGCTTCGATGTTCAGGTCCACCCCTATTCCGGGTTTTTCCGAAAGTGTGATGAAACTATCCTTCACCCACTCGCCATCGAAGTGTACAATCTCCCGGAACATGGGATCGGTATGGAAATAGGATTGCCATTCGAGGATCAGGAAGTTCGGCACTGAGGCACACACATGGCAGGCGGCCATGCATCCAAGGAAGGAGGCAACCATATGGGGTGCAAAAGGGGTATAGTAAAGATTTGCAAGGTTGGCGATGCGTTGTCCTTCACCAAGCCCGCCGGCTTTCTGCAGGTCCGGCATCACGATGTCCACTGCACCTATTTCCAGCATCTGCCGGAAACCATAAGCCAGGTACTGGTTTTCACCAGCGGCAATCGGTGTGGAGGACGAGTCACGGATCGACTTGTAGGCTTCCACATTTTCAGCAGGTGTGGGTTCTTCGAGCCACAACAGGTTGAGAGGTTCCATCCGTTTGGCTACTGCATGGCCGGTAACGGCATCATAGCGGCCGTGCATGTCAACCAGTATGTCTACATCAGGCCCGACAGCTTCCCGCGCCGCGGCGATCTGGTCGTACATCCTGCGCAGTTCGCCCGGGCTGGCGGTCCAGTTGTACCGGTCGTATTTGGCCGGGTCATTTGCCTGGTCGAGATCAAACTTGATGGCGTTGAAACCCATTTGTTTTGACTTCAGCGCCGCCTCCGCAAAATCCTTAGGCTGCGGCAGGCTTCGCTGGTAAAGGGCTGTGTCGCAATACACGCGGATCTTATCGCGGAACTTCCCGCCGAGCAAACGATATACCGGTACATTCAGCACCTTACCCGCAATATCCCAGAGAGCAGTCTCTATCGCCGACATCACCGCGATATACATTCCCGCCTGCGCTCCCTGGAAGAACCCTCCCTTGCGGATATCTTCAAACAAACGGTGTACATCGAGCGGGTTGCGACCTTTGAGCCTTGCTTCAAAATTCTTCACGAGATGATAGGTGCCCGTCACTGCATCCACGCCTTCCCCGCAGCCATACACTTCCTGGTTGGTAAACACTTTTACCATCAGGCTTCCTTTTATATAACCGCATTTTATGCCGGTGATTTTGAGGTCGGAGGGCGGTGAATTTTTCTCCGTTTTTTCTATCGCGTTTTCGAAACCCTGACCGAAGGTGGACAGGGAAACCAGTGGCGCCATTGCAGATGCAATCGCAGCCTTGCCAAGGAACGAACGTCTTGATGAGGTGTGAGACATGTTGATTTATTTTATCGGGAGTGTAATAATATATTACCAGGTCCTGTCTTTCAGGAACTCCTGGATCTGTTCTTTTGCCACGGGCAACTCACTGATGTGGTCATTCAGCCATTTCGAAAAATCCTTTTCAATGGCATCCGACCAACGG
Source organism: Chitinophagaceae bacterium (assembly GCA_004173355.1). Classification (GTDB taxonomy): domain Bacteria; phylum Bacteroidota; class Bacteroidia; order Chitinophagales; family Chitinophagaceae; genus JBEVJC01. Next base: position 18,495 of record SEAD01000032.1, read on the forward strand.
GTATCAATCTGTCCGGCAGTATAAGTACCCTCCCGCAGGCGCTGGTGGCCAAACATATCGCGAAGGCGGACGATCTCCGATGTGGTGACCACTTTCTCCGCCAGCTGCGGCGGGATAAATACTACCACACCGAGTTTGCCAAGCACCACATCCCCGGGCATAACGGTTACCGTACGGATCCGTGTGGGTTTATTGATACCTACTATCACGGTGTTGAGGTCCCCTGGAGGATTGTGATAGGAAGGGTCGTAACTCGTATAAAACGAAGTAAAGGAACCGATCTCTTTCAGCCCGGCAACATCGCGTAATGCCCCATCATACACAATCCCATTCCCCGTCTTCGCATAAATGGCGTTGCCCACATTATCACCGATAGTGGGACCATTGCGTTTTGCACCAAACTGGTCGGCCACATACACATCCCCTTTTACGAGCAGGTCAACCGGCCAGGTATTCTGTCCGCGTTTACCCTCTTTTTTCCCGGCGGAATCAATTGCCTTCCAGAGATCAGGACGTCCGGGCATAAAGCTGGCGGTCACAGCCCGCCCCACCAGCACACTGTCCGGATTGATCACCTCCCAGCCTTCGGCAACCTGGTAGGCATACCCGGCACTTTTCATGACTGCCCATGCTTCCTCCACGCTGACGGATTTCATCCGCTGGAGCAACTGGTCAGACACCTTCGGACGACCGTCGGCAAAACGTTCGCCTTTCCACTCGGGTGTGAGTGCGATGAGTTCGGTCTTGGTGACCTGCACCTGCTGGCAATCAGCAACCGAAGGGAAACCCATCGTGAGAAGTACGGCTACTGACAGATATCTTATATACATATTGATTTATTTTACAAAGGTGATAACCCGGGGCTACACGCGGGACCAGTCAAGCGTTCCAGCGATTGTACAAGCCTTAAAGCCTATGAGCCTCCGGGTAAAAACATCACGCCTGCTGCAGTGATGCGAGTGCTGCAAATTCGTCCGTAAGCTTACTGCCCAGCCGTTCAAAAATCCGGTAGTACTTCATATACATAGCATGGTTGCCCGGATCCGGCAATATCTTTTCCGTCATCAATACCGACTGCACGGCCACATCGAGCGACGGGAAAATACCCATCTCGGTGGCGGCAAGGAGATACGACCCGAAACTTACACTGTGGTAACCGGAGCGCAGGGTTACCGGCTTATTATAAATATCCGCGACCATCTGCCGGAAAAAAGGAAGGCTGCCAAAACTGCCATTGATACACAGGTTATCTATCCGCCGGTGTTCTTCCAGCATCCGGCCAATGCTGTAAATGCCGTACAGTATCCCTTCAATGGTGGCACGCATGAAATGGGATTTTTCATGTTTGATATTTATGCCGAAGTATACACCCCTAGCATTGGCATTCCAGATAGGCGCCCGCTCCCCAAGCAGGTAGGGCAGGAAAATAAGACCTTCAGAACAGGCTGGTACGGATGAAGCCGTGTCGAGGAGCTCGAGCATGTTCTGTTCAATATCAAACGGGTTTTTAAATTCACTGAACTGCCGGGTAAACCATTCGAAAATCACACCGCCATTATTGGTCGGACCACCTGACACATACCGTTTTTCGGTCAGGAGATAATTGAAAAAACGCTGGCGCTCATCTTCCAGCACCTTATCACCCATCACGCGTACCGCACCACTGTCCTCCACCGTAATAGTGGCACTTCCTTCGCCATACACACCATCGCCAAGCGTGGCCATACATCCATCGCTGGACCCGGCAATCAGCCGTACATCACCGGACAGGCCGAGTGATGACTGGTAAGCTTTGCTGAGCTTGCCGGCCGATGCGAATATCGGCACGAGATCGGGAAGCATTGATTCGCTGATGCCGGCATACTGTAGGGCATTATCCTCCCATTTCACTTCGTGAATATTCAACATCCCGGTAGCTGAAGCAATACTGTGGTCGATGATGTACTCACCCGTCAGCTGGCTCAGGATATAACTTTTAAGTGAAAGGAATTTATATACCTGCCGGAATTTGTCGGGTTCATTTTTCCTGATCCATGCAATTTTCAGCAACGGCGACATCGGGTGTATCGGGGTACCGGTGGAACGGTACAACCGGTCGCCAAAGGGCGATTCCCTCAGTTCAGCTGCCTGGGCAACTGCGCGGTTATCTGCCCAGGTAATAGCATGACCCAATGGTGCACCGCTCCTGTCAATAGCGAGCACGCTGTGCATGGACGAACTGAAACAGATCCGGGAAACACTGTACTTTTTCGGATGCACCACGTCACTCAGCAGGCTCTTCAGTACATAAAGCATGGTGATAAACACCTGGTCCGCATCCTGCTCGCTGTGATGTGGTTCGCTGTGAAAGGTGGGACAATACCCTTTCAGCGATCCGATTGTCCTGCCCTCCAGATCGAATGCATACACCCGTACCGCATTGGTTCCAAGCTCAATTGTAATGATACATTCCATGTTAATTATTTTATCGGGGCCTTGAATGGTTTTTCCTGAACTGGCTGGGAGTATACCCTGTCAGTTTCTTAAATGTGGTGGAGAAATGCTGGGATGAATAAAAACCTGTATCGAGCGCGATATCAGTAAGGCTGACCTCCACATTTTTCAGCAACTTGATAGCCTCGGAAATCCTGATATTGATCAGGTAACTGAGCGGTGAAAACCCGGAGTATACTTTTACCCTTTCATTGAACAAGGTGGTGCCCATGCCTACCAATGCAGCCATTTCCTCCACTGTCCACTGGTGCGAAAGGTTGCCCCGCAGTTCTTTTTCGAGCTCCATAAAAGTTTTCGGGAAATTGCGGCCGGGATTGGCCAGATGTGAGCACTGCCGGGCTACAAGGATCAGGATATCATCGAGGAGGTGGTTTACACGTGACTGGTAACAGGCCTCCCTCCCAAACAATTCCTTCTGGATGGACTTCAGGAGATCACCTCCCTCCGTAAACTTGGGCAACACGGCCGGGCGATCCATGAGCAGTGCTTTCAGCACTTCAGCGTTTTCTTTCGGACTCAGGCTGGTCCAGCTACCGATCCGTGGCTCATCGCCATCAAAGGCTCCCACACAGAGATTGATCCAGAGAAACGTACCGATCTGCAACACCTCATCCGGATGACCAAGCTCCATACCGGGAAGGATGATCGCTGCATCACCCGGATACAATACATATGAATTGCCGCAGATTGTCCACTCAAACTTGCCGTCCTGTATGTAATAAAACCGGAGGTGACCGTCCGCCTGGTTTGGAAAACCGGCAAGCCGGATAGCAGTATTCTTGACAATCCCGATCTCGGCAATGTGTGGAAAAAGGCGGAGCTCGCCTGCACTTGTATTTCGGAGCACAAACTGATTCATATGTAAGCCAGCCGGTTTGCTGTGACGTAAGCAATCGTATCGGATGGAGTAAAGGAAGAAAAAAAAAGTCATTCTGACTTGTAAAATTCAACTGTGTCCGAAATTGGAAGTTTTTGAACAGGCATCCGGATAGTTTTAACAGTTATTAGAAGGACCCGGGTGCTGGCCCGGACCTGAACCGTCAGAAAACGATTGCTTTATGAAGGACAACCTGCAGCCTCCCTTTACCACTGCGCGCCAGTTGGTATTCCTCATTGATTTTTTCCCCATAGCCTTCCGGAGTCCGGGTGGAAACCCCGGACAGGAAAGGATAACCTGCAGCACAGGAGTGTCAGCCAGCAATGAATACCTGGATAACAACCAGCAATTAAAATAAGGATCACAATGAAAGAAGAAAAGAACCTGATTGGATTCGCTGAATCAGCAACAGGCAATGAACTATTCCATTCTTATAACCCGGCAACATCCGCAGATAACCCATTTCTTTTCCATAAGGCAACGGATCAGGAAGTAAACAATGCCGCAGCGAAGGCAGCAGAGGCATTTCCGGTTTATTCCGCGAAATCAGGCCACGAAAAAGCAGCGTTCCTGGAAGCCATTGCGGAAGGGCTGATTGCCTCGGGTGATGTGCTGGTGGAAACCTGTGTCAGTGAAACGGGTCTGCCCGGGGCACGGATTGAGGGAGAACGCGGACGTACGGTAATGCAGTTAAGGATGTTTGCATCTTTGCTGAAAGAAGGCTCATGGACGGATGTACGGATTGACACGGCGCTTCCGGACCGTACACCCTTACCAAGACCCGACCTTCGCTCCATGCAGGTAGCACTGGGCCCAGTGGCCGTATTCGGCGCCAGCAATTTCCCGCTTGCCTTTTCAGTAGCCGGTGGTGATACTGCTTCAGCACTGGCGGCAGGCTGTCCGGTTATCGTAAAAGCACACAGCGCGCATCCCGCCACTTCTGCAATCGTTGGAAAAATCATTACGGAAGCCGCGCGGAAAACAGGGATGCCAGACGGGGTTTTCTCATTGTTATTTGGCGACGGGCATATCACAGGAACCCAGCTGGTGAGGCATCCACTTGTAAAAGCAGTGGGTTTTACCGGGTCGTATAAGGCCGGGAAATCCATTTTTGACAACGCGGCAGCGAGACCTGAACCGATCCCGGTGTATGCAGAGATGGGAAGCAGCAATCCGGTATTCATCCTGCCGGGTGCAGTGGAACAACAAGGCAATAAAATAGCAGCCGCGTACGCAGGATCTGTAACCCTTGGCACAGGACAATTCTGTACCAATCCCGGGATGCTTTTTTTCCCGGATGATAATAAATCCGATTTCCGGAAATTACTCGAAGCAGAGTTTGGGAAAACAAGCGAGGGGACCATGCTCGCGCCATCAATCGCTGCCTCCTACCGCCAGGGCGTGGCAGCACACCTCGAAGTGCCCGGCGTGCATGTGCTCGCCAAAGGAAATGGCATCGGTGCGGGTAACGCCGGCATACCGGTACTACTTATCACGGATGCTTCCACCTTCCAGACACATGCCAGCCTGAGTGAAGAAATATTCGGACCAGCAAGTCTTGTTGTGCCAACTGCATCAAAGGAACAGCTCCTCGGATTTGCACGCGGACTTTCCGGACATCTCACCGCCACCATCCATGGTACGGATGGGGACCTTGCTGAATACCGGGAACTGATAGATATCCTGCGGCATAAAGTGGGACGTATTGTCATCAACGGTTTCCCGACCGGCGTGGAAGTTTGCAGTGCGATGGTACATGGCGGACCATTCCCGTCCACCAGCGACGGCCGCTCCACATCGGTGGGAACTGCGGCCATACATCGTTTCACGAGACCCGTTTGTTTCCAGAACATGCCCGGGTCGCTGCTTCCGGAAGAACTGAAAAATTCCAACCCACTTGGCATCTCACGCCTGGTCAATAACGAACGCACTACCGCCGCAATTAAGTAACAGCAAAAGCATCAGGAAATGGCTACAAATGAACCGGAGAAAATGAAAAAGAAATTGCGAAGCTGGGACTGGTTTGGCCGCAAAGACAAAGACGGCATCCTTTACCGCAGCTGGATGAAAAACCAGGGCATGCCTACCGATATGTTCGATGGCCGGCCTGTAATCGGGATCTGTAACACCTTCAGCGAACTGACACCCTGCAACGCCCACTTCCGCGAACATGCCGAAGCAGTGAAACGTGGGGTACTCGAAGCCGGCGGCTTCCCTGTTGAATTCCCGATCATGAGCCTGGGCGAAACCCTGCTGAAACCTACCGCCATGCTTTTCCGTAACCTCGCCAGCATGGACACGGAAGAATCTATCCGCGGCAACCCGATCGACGGAGTGGTACTGCTCACCGGTTGTGATAAAACCACCCCATCCACAGTGATGGGTGCAGCCAGTGTTGGCCTGCCCACTATCGTGGTACCCGGCGGCCCCATGCTCAACGGACGCTACAAAGGCGAACTGATCGGCAGCGGCACACATGTATGGAAGTTTGACGAAGCCATGAAGACCGGCAAAATGACCCAGGAAGAATGTGAAGTCGCCGAAAGCTGCATGAGCCGGAGCATCGGGCACTGTATGACCATGGGAACCGCATCCACCATGGCCTGCATGGTGGAATCGCTGGGGCTCACACTCAGTGGCGCAGCAGCAATACCGGCGGCCGATTCACGGAAAAAAGTAATGGCCCAGCTCAGCGGCCGACGTATCGTGGAAATGGTGCGGGAAGACCTGACCATCGATAAAATATTAACCCGCGAGGCATTCGAAAATGCTATCAAGGTAAATGCTGCTATCGGTGGCTCATCGAATTTCCTCATCCATCTTATTGCAATAGCCGGGCGCATCGGTGTGGATCTTGAACTGGATGACTTCGACCGGCTGGGCAGCAAAATCCCGCTCCTGCTCAACCTGATGCCATCGGGCAAATACCTGATGGAAGACTTTTATTATGCAGGTGGGTTGCCCATCATCCTGCAGGAGCTGGCGGACCAGCTGCATAAAAACGTCATCACGGTAACAGGAAAAAACCACCATGAAAATATTGAAGGCAAACACGAATGCCACAATAGCGATGTGATCGCCTCACTGCAGCAACCCCTGATCGAAAATGCAGGTTGCGTGGTGGTGAAAGGTAACCTCGCACTCAACGGCGCAGTGATAAAACCATCTGCAGCCACACCCGCCCTGATGAAACATACCGGTCGCGCGGTGGTTTTTGAAAGCATTGAAGATTACAACGCAAGGGTGGATGATCCCGATCTCGATATTGACGAAACCTGTGTAATGGTATTGAAGTATGTGGGACCGGTTGGTTACCCCGGTATGCCGGAAGTAGGCAATATGGCCCTGCCAAAAAAAATACTGCAAAAGGGGATCCTCGATATGGTTCGCATCAGCGATGGCCGGATGAGCGGTACTGCTTATGGCACAGCCGTATTACATGTATCACCCGAAAGTGCCATCGGCGGCAATCTCGCACTGGTACAGGATGGCGACCTGATCGAACTGGATGTGGAACAGCGGAAACTGCACCTCCATGTGGATGATGCGGAACTCGCCAGACGGAAAAACGAATGGGAACAACCGGCCCGCAGGGCCACCCGCGGTTATGTCAGTTTGTATATCGACCACGTTATGGGCGCTGATAAAGGAGCCGACCTTGATTTCCTGCGCGGCAGCAGCGGCAGCCAGGTAACACGTGATTCACATTAAAAAAAGAACATGAAAATTTACAATACGCCGAAAGGAATTGTTTTCGAACAGGATGGCAGCTTTTACCTTGCCCCTGAAGCCCGCTGGGATAGTTTTATCAACGATGATAATATCCTTGAAAACGCAAAGAAGATGGTAAATGGCCTGCAGCCGGGCGATGCCTCACTGATAGAAGTCACCCTGCCTGTAATCGGCAGCCAGCAGGAACTCTGGGCATGCGGGGTCACGTATTACCGCAGTATGGTTGGCCGTCAGGAAGAAAGCAAAGCCGGTGGTGGTGCCGACTTCTACGCAAAAGTGTACGAAGCCGAACGGCCGGAATGTTTTTTCAAATCAACACCTGGCCGGGTAGCCGGTAACAATGCATTTGTACGAATCCGAAAAGACAGCACCTGGGATGTACCCGAACCCGAACTCACACTGGTAGTCACCTCGTCGGGAAAAATTATCGGTTACACTATCGGCAATGATATGAGCAGCAGGAGCATCGAAGGCGAAAACCCGCTCTATCTCCCGCAGGCAAAAACATACGATGGCTGTGCGGCCGTTGGACCCTGCGTATACCTCAGCACTGAACCCATTGACGGATCCACCGGTATACATCTCTCGATCCGCAGGAACAACGAGGAAAAATTCAGCGGTAGCATCACGATCAGCCAGATGAAAAGGACGCCAGGCGAACTGGTTTCCTTTATTTACCGGGAAAGCAGTTTTCCCCATGGCTGCCTGGTGATGACGGGTACCGGTATCGTGCCGGGAAATGATTTCACGTTAAAGTCAGGTGATGTCATCAGTATCTCCATCGATGGAATCGGGACCCTCGTCAACACGGTGAAATAATATCCGGTTATTCCGGCAACGACGTATAATTTTATTCTATTGAAAAAAATCTGGTTCGCGGCACCCGTCCTGTTACTGATGACTGCCTGTAACGGACCGGCCAAACAAGGTCCGGCAACTGAAAACAGGAGTCTGCGCGAAGTATTCAAAGACGCTTTCCTGATCGGCACTGCCGTTACCCCTGATATCACTTCGGGAAAAGACGACAGCTCCCAAGCCATTGTGACAAGGCACTTCAACAGCATCACCGCTGAAAATGTAATGAAGGCTGCACTCATCAATCCCCGACCCGGGGTGTATGAATTCGGACCAGCCGACGAGTTCGTCAGTTTCGGCCGTAAACACAATATGTTTATCATTGGACACACACTGGTGTGGCACAACCAGGTACCGGACTGGTTTTTCACCAACTCTTCCGGACAACCCAATACAAAAGCACAGCAACTCGAACGTCTCCGCAGCCATATTGAAATGATTGCAGGCCGTTATGCGGGCAAGGTGCAGGCCTGGGATGTGGTTAATGAAGTGATCGGGGAAGATGGCGGCTACCGCAGTACAAGTTGGGTCAATGCGGTAGGAAATGGCGATACACTGGTGAAATATGCATTCAAATATGCCGAACAATACGCTCCCGGAACGGAATTATATTACAATGATTTTAATACCTGGCGACCATCCAAGGCTGCCGGCATTACCCGGCTGGTAAGAATGCTCAAGGCCGAAGGCATCCGTGTGGATGGCATCGGGATGCAGTGTCACTGGGGACTGAATTATCCGGAAAATAAATATATTGAGGCGGCCATCGACAGCTTTGCCGCCTGTGGGGTGAAAGTAATGGTGACGGAAATGGACATTGATGTGCTGCCGCTTACAAAAGAAGGACAGGTGATCGGGCAGGGAATGATGGACAAACAATTCCAGCTGGAGGAATTCCGGAAATACCTTGACCCGTACCGCAACGGCCTTCCTGATTCGGTGCAGGAATTACTGACCCGCAGGTACGCTGAACTGATGGCATTATTCTACCGTAAAAGGGACAAAATCGCAAGGGTGACCTTCTGGGGTATTCACGATGGTATGAACTGGAAAAATGATTATCCTGTTCCGAACCGGATCAACTACCCGTTGCTATGGGACCGTAACCGCAAGCCCAAACCCGCACTGGACGCCATACTCAGCATACCCGCTACTGATAACGGGGGCTGACCAAAACATCAACGATGCAATTAGTGATTATCGGCCTCTCCGTTGCCATACAGATCTTCCTTACTGCGAAGAAAATCAGCCCGTTTATTTCATTGCTTATCATTGCCATCATGTCGGGGTTGTTGCTGGGCATGGAACCAATGGAAGTAATCCGGTCGGTGGAACGTGGCGTAGCCAACACACTCGGCGGTCTTGCACTGATCATCTGCCTGGGGGCCATCCTGGGGAAATTACTGGAAGTAAGTGGTGCGGCGGAACGGATCTCGGGAACACTTATAACAGCATTTGGTACATCCAATATCCAGTGGGCAGTGCTGCTTACCGGTTTCCTGATTGGCATCCCACTTTATTACAATGCCGGTTTTGTTATACTCGTGCCGCTGGTATTTTCAATTTCGAGGCGGGCATCACTGCCGCTGATGTATGTGGCCATCCCCATGGCCGCATCCCTGTCGACCACCCATTGTTTCCTGCCCCCGCACCCGAGTCCTGTTTTCCTGGTCAACGCATTCAGGGCAGACATGGGAAAGACACTGGTGTACGGCCTTATGATCACGGTGCCGGTGGTGATCATCGCCGGTCCCCTGCTTGGCCGGTTACTGCGCAAAATGATTGTGCCCTTACCCGAAATCGATCGTTCGCTACTGCCGGCCACTGAAAGGCAACTGCCACCGGCACTGCCCAGTTTCCTGCTGGGACTGCTGCCGGTTATACTGATTACCACCTCCGTACTGGCTTCAAGTATACCTGGTACCGGCATCATCAGGACCATCCTGCTCTTCGCCGGCGATTCCACCATCGCGCTGCTGATCTCCGTACTCTTTGCCATTTATTATTTCGGTGTACGTACCGGCGCAGGCATGCCGGCCACCATGAAATGGCTGAATGATGCGATTTCAGGGATATCCGTCATCCTGCTGATCATCACCGCGGGTGGGGTATTCAAACAGGTACTGCAGGATAGTGGCACCGATCGCTACATCGCATCCTTCAGCACGGCCTGGAACCTGCCCCCACTGCTGTTCGGATGGATGATTACTGCCCTCTTACGTGTCGCAATAGGGTCGGCTACCGTGGCCGGCATTACCGCAGCCGGGGTGGTAAGCCCGCTGGTACTCTCGGGTACCGTTTCACCCGAACTGATGGTACTGGCCATCGGTACCGGCAGCGTTTTTGGTTCACATGTCAATGATTCGGGGTTCTGGATGTTCAAGGAATTTTTCAACCTGACCATGCGACAGACGTTCCTTTCCTGGTCGGTTATGGAAACATCGATCTCCATCCTCGGATTGATAGGCGTACTGCTGCTGGATCTTTTTATCTGACCTGTTTATTCAACTACAATTACAAAACCTCCTGAAGGTTTGAGCCTGACGGAACTGCTGGAAGATATTGGCAGGCTCTCCACGGTAAATGATAATGGTTCTGCCCCATCGTTGTAAAGCACGGCGGTTTTTCCCTTGAAAGCTGCAAGGTCAATGTTGATTGTCTTGTTTTCATTTTCCCCGTTCATTGCGGCGATATACCATTTTTTCCCCGACCGTCTTGCCAGCACCACCAGTTTGCCTGGGTATCCCTGCAGGAAGCGGGATTCATCCCACTGCACCGGCAGCTGCCGGAGATAGTCCTTTACCCGTGGCGACACATGGCTCATACCATCGGGGGACTCTGCATAGTGTTGTATGCCGGACAGGAATACCACCGATGTGGCCAGTTCAAATGCACTGGTGGTCTTGCGCTGCACACGTGATCCGATCCTGTACAGGTTCATGGAGGTGAAGTCCATCGGGTCAAACACATTCCTGGTAAACGGCAGCATGGTGCTGTGATTGGCTTCCCGGTCGGCATCCGACTGGTTGAAGGTGACCATTTCAAATCCCTTCACCGCCTCTGCGGTAACCAGGTGCGGATAAGTGCGGCTCCAGCCCCGCGGCAATGTGGCTCCATGGAAGTTGACCATGATCCCCGCCTTGGCGGCGTCTTCAAGGATATCGATATAGTAAGCGATAACTGAACGTCCATCGCCGCCAAAAAAATCAATCTTGACACCCCTGATGCCCATCTTCTTAATCCGTGCAAATTCCTGCATGCGGCTTTCATGGGTCAGCATCCGGTCTTTGGGTGTCATCTTCACCGTGTTCCAGCTGCCCGCGGAGTTGTACCAGGCCAGCAGACCGACATTTTTGCTGGCAGCATAGGCGGCCAGTTCACCCATCCTGTCATACCCGATCTGACGGTCCCAGTTGGCATCCACCAGGCAGTACTTCCAGTGCATGTCGGCTGCAAAATCAATGTACCGTTTCTGTTCGCTGTATACTATCGAATCATCCTTCGACATGATCCAGCTCCACGAGGCAACACCGGGATGTACAAATGAGCGATCCATCCTGATGGCGGGTTCGGCCACATCGGTTCCCAGTGTAGATGATACCACGTCAGACAGCCCACCGATCACTATCACTCTCCAGGGTGTGAGCAGCGTACCTTTTGACAAAGGCAACAACCCATCTGCGGCAATCACTTCGCGTGGATCCGGAAAACCAACGGTGTAGGTTGCTGACCCGGGTTCATTGATGAGACGGGTCGCGCAGTAGTTGCGGTTCAGCGCAGCTTCCGTCAGCAGGATCCAGTTGCTGCCCGAACGGAACAATGCAGGATACACCCAGCCTGCGCCAGATGGGGACGGCGTTCCTGCCGGTATATCCTGCCGGTAATTGTCTTCGTATGCAGGATTTGTCTGCTCGAAACCGGTCTTGGCTACCTGCATCGGCTGCAGGAAACCCCTGGCAGATGTATCCAGCGTAAAATTTGTCAGTTCGCGCAGGACCCTGATGGAATCCTTACCGGGCCTGGAAATTTTGTACCGGAAAGCCACTCCGTCATTCGACACCTGCAATACAAGGTCAAGCAAGACCTGGCCCTTGCCTGCAACGCGAATTACTTTTTTATTGGCCTGGTATGTCACCAGCCGCTGTTTGCCAGTGACCAGTTCGTACCGGTCTTTTACCATGGATACCGGACTTTCACTGAGCCAGGCGAGGCCGGATGAGAGATCACCGGAACTGGTTTCGATACCCAGCCGCGACTGCCGGATCACTTCAACGGCATGATGCGAAACACGGTAACCGAGAAGTCCGGATTTCAACTCAACAGTCACGCTGACTGTTTTGTCGGGACTGCTGATAGTCGTAGTCTGTGCAAGGGCAGTTGAAAATATAACTGCACAAACCAGCAATAGTCCGGGCGCCTTTAACGGTACTTTTTTACTTCCTGGTTTTATAGAACTCTTCATGATGGTAATCTGAGAATGGAAAAAATGAAATAAAAAAAGGGTGGCGCTGGCCACCCTTTTGATGTGCTGATCAGTATCCGGGGTTCTGCGGGAATTTTGGTCCTTCAGTAACGAGATCTATCTGCGACTGCGGAATGGGTCGTAACATATTATAGGCCTGCACTCCTGCTGCAGCTTCTGTATTGTATGCCTGCACCCGCTGCACCAGTGTTTTGGTGCGTGAGAGGTCCCACCACCTGGTGTCTTCAGCAAACAGCTCCCTGCTGCGTTCGTCAAGGATAAAATCAATCGTGATGTCCCCGGCGGATACCTGTTGCGCCGCAAGGGCCACAGAATATTCAGCCGGTGTCTGGCGCGCCTTGGCTGCAGCCCGCGTGCGAAGTACATTGATCATGTCGGCCGCTTCCTGCGAGGTAGCGCCACCTTTAAAGGCTGCCTCCGCAGCTACCAGGTATACATCGGAAAAACGGAAGAGGATATACGGCCGGTCGGAATAATCATTCAGGTGTCCGCGGGTTGAATCATCAAACTTCCGTGTACTCGGGAAGAAACTTGCGGTGTATTTTACGGTAGCTCCTGCCAGATGGTCCGGTTCAAAAATGATACCCTTGAATGCCGCACGTTCGCCCGCGCTGACAATCCGGTCAGCCATCCAGATGGAAGTATCCACACCGTTGATGAGCTGCCCTCTTGGAGTGACTGCGCCAAGGGAACCCCTGGCCGACATTTCGGTGCTGTTCGATAACCATACTGTCTGGAACGTGCCTTCATAGCGTGAATCAGTGGCCCGGTTGGCAAACGCCACATCCAGGATATAACTCGTATTCGGACGGATTCGCTGGAAAGGACGGCCGTTGTTGATATCACGGAGCGTTACGTTTGAGCCTCCTGTACCCGGATAGTTTGCATTGATCAGCGGGTAATTCGGACGCCACATAAAATTGGATTTGTTTTCCGAAAAACTTCCCGCACCGGTACCCACATCGGAGTTCTGTCCATACTTGAGGTTTTTTGTGTGGTCAATAACCATCAGCACCTCAGGGCCATACTCATTACCTTCTTTAAATACGTTCCCGAAATAAGGCAAAAGGTCAAGACCGTAAGTAGCCTTATTATCAATGATCTCTTTGGAGATTGTGTAAGCCAGCTGGAAATCCGTTGGTTGTGCTGCCTCGGACCATCCCCTCCAGAGATGGGTTTTTGCAAGCAGGTATAATGCGGTTGCCTTGAACCCGGGTTTACCCGTTCCCGCAACCGGCGTGGCAGGCAGGTCGGCCGCAGCTTCTGTAAAATCCTTGATGATTTGTGCATACACATCGGCCAGCGGCGCAGGTGCATCTGCGGCTGAAGCAGAAGTACTGAATGTGGTATGCAGTGGCACGGCGCCAAATGTGGTCACCAGGTAATAGTAACAGAAGCCACGGAGGAATTTTGCCTGGGCCAGCAACTGCGTTTTGGTAGCTGCGGGTATCTGTGCATCTGCCCCGTACTGGAGCACACCATTGGCAGTATTGATATCAATGAACAGGGTATTCCAGAATCCCTCATAATCGTTGGTGGAGGTTTTGATCAGCGGGTTGTTGTACGTAAACCAGTGCTGGACGTCGGCTGCCCCGCCCCTTTGCGTTTCATCCGTACCACCGTTGTACAACTGGGTAAAGATCTGGTTGCTCCACTGGCCGCGGAAACTGGAATAGATCCCCGCGATACCACCCTGGATGCCGTCACTGGTTGTGAAAAATCCAGGAGCAAATGTGGTTCGCGGCTGTTCGTCGAGTAGTTTTTTACATCCCGAACCGAGTATAGCGGTAAGCGGGAGGAGTAATGCATATTTTAAAAATGTCTTTTTCATGTCTTTTCTTTTTACAGGTTAGAATCGCAGGTTTAATCCAAACATGACCTGGCGGGTAGGTGGTACACCCATTCCGACAGTAATCGCACGTGTAGGTACAGGCGTGGCTCCCCCACCCTGGATACCTACCGCATTACCCGTACCGTTCCCTTCCGGATCGAGGCCGAGGTTATCCCTTACGAGCGGCGCCCAGAGAATGAACGGGTTTTGTGCGGAAACATATGCCCGGAAAGATTCGATGCCTGACTTACCGAGAAGGCGGCTGCTGAAAGTGTAGCCCAGCTCGATCGTCCGCAGTTTGATAAACGATCCGTCACGGTAGGTGAGGGTGGACGTATACTGCAGTGCATCCCTGCTGGCATCCGGTTGCGGGAATTCATTGGTCGGGTTCGTGGGAGTCCAGTAATTCACCTTGTGCTGGCTTACACGGCCATTCAGGAAAAACGGATATCCTGCCGCACCACCATCTGCAGAGAGGTAAGTCACCGCAACGGTCTGTCCGAAACGTCCGAACATCACGATATTCAGGTCGAAGTTTTTATATTCGAAACGGTTGGATAAACCAGCTACGAGGTCAGGCTGGAAATCGCCAACGATCTGCCTGTCTGCTGCGGTGATTGCATTGTCCTTGTTGATGTCTTCCAGTTTGATATCCCCGGGTGCACTGCCGTAAACGGCTGCCTGCGTTGCTTCATCCAGCTGCCAGATACCGATTTTTTTATAATCGAAAATCGTGGTTACGGGCTGGCCGACAAACCATCCGTTTCCAAGATCCTGCTGTAAACCGAGCTGGAGCTCCTTGATTTTTTCACGGTTGAAGAATGCATTCACATCGGTGGTCCAGCGGAATCCGCCAGGTGTCTGGATATTCACACTGCTGATGGTGAATTCCATACCGTTGGTGGCAGTTTTACCCACATTGGTGAGGATGGAGTTGGTACCGTTGCTGCGTGGAAGGTTACGTTGCAGCAGGATATCGCTGGTAGTGGTTTTGTAGTACTCGATACTACCGGTGATGCGGTTTTTAAACAGTCCGAAGTCCACACCGATATTCAGACCAGTGGTTTTCTCCCAGCTGAGTGCAGGGTTCGGACTGGTATTGATCAGGTATCCATTGACGAAGTTGGTACCAATGGTGGTGCCTGCCCCGAAATTATAAAAGTTGCTGCTGAGGCTGCCGAGAGTAGTATATGGATTGATCCCCGCATTCGAGCTGATGCCGAGTCCCGCCCTGAGTTTCAGGCTGGATACCACTGACACTTTCTGGAAGAATTTTTCCTTGTCTATATTCCAGCCCACGGATGCCGCAGGATAGGTCACCCACTGGTTGCCGGGTGATAACACCGAAGCACCATCGGTCCTGACGGTAGCCGTCAGCAGGTAACGGTCATCAAACGAATAAATCGCCCTTGCCATGTAGCCGATCACGGCCGATTCGCGGTATTCACCACCCTGCGGGTTTACATTGTTCACCAGCTGGAAATTATAGTCCTGCAGGTAATCAGCGGGAACACCCTGCCCGTTGAACTGCTGCGCCTGGAAACTGTTTTTCTGCACTTCCTGCAGTGCCTGTGCCTGGATGCGGTGTTTGCCGGCGATCAGCGTGCTGTATTCAAGTGAGTTGTTGATCGTATACTGCCAGCCTTCTGAGTTGTACTGACTCAGGGTAGATCCAGCCACGGTAGCGTTCTGGTTGAAAACCGTATTGGGTCCGGTGTAGTTGTTATTCATTGTCTGCGACCAGCCATAACCGAAGGTGGTCCTGAATTTCAGGTCCTTCACTATTTTCACCTCGCCATAAAAATTATGCTGGAACTGGTATCGTCTTGAGGCCGCCCTGATCAGGTCATTGTTACCGATCGACGTAAGCGGATTGATCTGGGTATTATCCACACCCTGCTGGTAGGCAGGCTGGAAGTTGAGAGTTCCATCGTCTTTGTACGGTTTATATAAAGGGCTCAGCCTCGTTGCGGCACCATAGGCATTTGTGCCGAGGCGGTTGGATCGGAGCAGTGTATTGAAACTGGTAAAGCCGATTTTAATCCGGTCCGATATCTTATGGTCTATATTGACATTGAATGAATACCTGTCCAGCTCCTGGTCGGAGATCACACCCGTTTCGCGGTAATAACCCAATCCAAAAAAATACTGCGTCTTTTCATTACCGCCCCGCACATTCACATCATGGCTTGTCCGCATTCCGGTTTTGAGTAAGAGGTCCTGCCAGTCGGTGTTCACACCGGCTGCAAGGTTATCACGTTCATCATTGGTCAGCTGGTAACTATTACCCACATTCGGATTGGTGGCGAACGCCGGCTGGCCCTGGCGTGCATCCTCCTTGAACTGTGCATATTCATCACCGTTGAACAGCTCATAGGTACCAATGGCATTTACCATGCCCACGTAACCATTGTAAGTGGTGGAAGCCTTGCCGCTGGTTCCGCGTTTGGTAGTGATAATAATTACCCCATTCGAACCACGTGATCCGTAAATCGCCGTAGCGGAGGCATCTTTCAGCACATCCAGACTCGCGACGTTTTCGGGATTGATATCGTTTACACTACCTCCGTACACCATTCCATCAACAACAATCAACGGGTTGTTATTACCGGTAATCGAGCGGTTGCCCCGGATCCGGATTTCACCGCCGGCTCCAATCTGTGAGCTGTTATTGACTATATCCACGCCTGCTGCCCTTCCCTGGAGCTGGTTGTACACGTTCGGCGCCTTGATTTCATTCAGTGTTTCTCCCTTCAGCGACACGGTGGAACCGGTCACATCTTTTTTACGCTGCGTACCGTAACCAATCACCACCACTTCCCCGAGATCACCCGCAACGGAAACGAGTTTTACATTCAGGGGGCTGTCTGAAGTGACGGTAAGTTCCTGGCTGGTATAATTGACATTGGAAAAGACCAGCACCGAACCCGCGGGCACCGACAGGGTAAAGCTACCGTTACCGTCGGTGCTTGTTCCGGTAGTTGTGGCCGTTTTGAGCGTCACAGACACGCCGGCTACTGGTTCACCTGATTCATTTGTCACCTTCCCGCGGGCGGTGATATTCTGCGCTCCTGCATGCAGGAATCCCAGAAGCAGCATAGCTATCAGCATAACTGGCTTGCTTCGTGACAGGCGGGAATACACTGGTATTTTCCACCCGTCGTTCATGACCGAAAATTTCATAATAGTTGTTTTAATGGCAGTGAATCGCTTCCACGGATGTTGTATACTTCCGGAAAACATATAAGGGATGATTGATTGACGGAGGTGGAGTGTGGGTGCCAGCCCTGGGGATTGGAGCTCCAGGCCAGGAAACCCTGGCTTCGGGATACCCGACGCGGACGATGTAAACAAAGGGGATGATGTACGGACGGCAGGCGATGTACCGGCAGAACAGGATGTATTCTCCATAAGCAGCTTTCGTTTTATCAACCGGCGGCAATACCGGTATCGCAAGACTAAAATAAGAAAGAAACCACTTGTGCAATCGATTTCATACTTTTAATTCTTGTCAGATTGACAAAAATTAACGCAAACGATTTCGTTGATTTTTTTCTTTGGTCCGGATACGGGAATAATTCAAGGTTAAGAGCCGGAATAATAAATGTTTAACTGACAAAAATTAATTTGCTGTAAGAAACCAAAAACGATAGATTTGAAATCGGTTGCATTAAAAGCCTTCAGAACGTATGAAAAATATCCCCCTTTTCATCCTGCCCTCCCAGGCTGCCCGGCCGTGCTTACAGTTCAATACTCCGCATAAAACATTCAATCAATGAAGCTGCACTTCTTTTTTACCGCTGCGATAGCGGTTCTGCTTTCCATTCCCTCATTTGCCCAGCCCCCCCGTGGCCCGCTGCTGGTATCGCCGGAGGTCCTGCCGGACCGGAGGATAGTGTTCCGTTACCTGGCCCCGCAGGCTTCCGCGGTTTCGCTGAACGCCCAGTTCGACAAAGGCAACCTCCCGATGCAGCGCGACAGTGCGGGCATCTGGACAGTGACTACCAGTCCCGTGCGGCCCGACATCTATCCCTATAGTTTTACTGTAGACGGCATAACGGTTATGGACCCGGCGAATGTTGACTTTTTCCCGAATGAACGTTTCAAGGCAAGCCTGGTGGATGTGCCAGGTATAACCCCGCTGATACATGCGATGCGGGATGTACCGCATGGGGTGGTTTCCTATGAGTACTATCAATCACTCGACAATACTACCGGCACACTCGTGGTCTATACCCCCCCTGGATATAATCCAGCCGACAGCACCCGCTACCCGGTGTTTTACCTGATAAGCGGTACCACCGACACGGAAGAAGACTGGTTCAAGGTGGGCCGGACAAATATGATCCTCGATAACCTGATTGCAGAGGGCAAGGCGCGTCCAATGATTATCGTTATGCCTTATGGCAATATCCGGGCAAGGAAAGCGGAACAGCACCGCGGCCCGAAGCCTGCCGATCCCACCGGGCGTGAAAACCCCGAAGCCCTCGCCAGATCAGCCGAGTTTGAAACGGATCTCGTGCAGCATATCCTCCCCTACATCGAAAGTAATTACCGCACGTATAACGATAAAGCCAACCGCGCGATCGGGGGTTTCTCGAGGGGCGGTGGCCAGACCCTGCGGACAGCCTTTGGCAACAGGGATAAATTCGGTTCCATCTGCTGTTACAGCTCGTACCTGACCGCCACCGAAATGGAACAGCAATACCCGGATATTCTCGGCAACCCGTCAAAGACCAGCACGGATTTCCAACTTTTCTGGATTGGTGTGGGAGTGGACGACTTCCTGTACCAGCCGGCAGTTGAATTCATGAATACCCTCCGCTCAAAAAACATCCGTTTTAAAAGCCTGATCAGCGCCGGGGGACATACCTGGATGAATACCAAACTGTATCTCGCTGAATCTGCACAACTCCTGTTTAAATGATCAAGCTTATGAAACGCGTCCAGCATCTGCTCCCGATACTCCTGCTGCTCACTACTGCCGTTAGCGCCCAGCGGCCGCCGGCAATCAGTTCGCCGGAAATCAATTCCGATAAAAGCATCACTTTCCGCTACTATTCCCGCACCGCGAAAAAAGTAACCCTGCGCGGCGAATTCCTGAAGGCTCCGCTGCCACTGATTGCTGATACTTCCGGTGTCTGGACCGTATCAGTACCTGGTGTCAAACCGGATATCTACCCTTATAGTTTTATGGTGGATTCAGTTGAATTGGCTGACCCGGCCAACACCGCGATTTTTGCCAACGAACGTTTCAAAAGAAGCATCGTGGAAGTACCAGGGGACCAACCCATGGTATACTCACTGCAGGATGTACCACACGGAAAGATCAGTTACTGTTACTACAAAAGCAGCACACTGGATACCATGCGACGCCTGCTGGTCTATACCCCTCCCGGCTATAACAGTACAAAAAAATATCCTGTACTCTACCTGATCCACGGCGGATCAGATACCGAAGAAACATGGACAAAAGTAGGACGGGCCAACTTTATCGCCGATAACCTCATCGCCCAGGGCAAAGCCACACCGATGATCATCGTAATGCCTTATGGCAATGTGAGGCCCCATCCGATGCCCGACTTCACACCCGATATGATCAGCGATATCATCCCGTTTATTGAATCGAATTATTCAGTAGCGACATCCGGCGAAAGCCGCGCCATTGCCGGGTTCTCGGTGGGCGGTGGGCAGACACTCAATATCGCATTCAGCAACCCCGGCAAATTTGCCTGGGTATCATCCTATGC
>SEAD01000159.1 GCA_004173355.1 Chitinophagaceae bacterium
TCCAGTTTTATATACCGCGCCTGCACGGGCTTTTCGAGCTCCACGTAATCATGCGGCACATCCGTTTTATTGGCTGACTTGTCCTTCAGGATACTCCATTTCTTCCCGTCCACGGAATACCAGAGTTTGTACTGATGATACTTACCCAGTGTTTTACCCAGGAACGAGGTATCCACGTCCTGGTCGGCATAGTTAACCTGTACTGCATTGACCACAGATACTTTACCCAGGTCCGACTGGATCCACTCCCCTTTTTTATCGGACGCGGCGCTCCAGTAGGTCTTGATGCTTTCATCCACTGCGTTGTTGGCGTTGTAATTGCCCAGCGTTGACGAAACCTGTACCGGCTTTTTATAATTCAGCAGCATCCACCCGGTAAATCGGCTCTGCAGGTGATCGGCCTTCCCGTTCGGGATATAATGCGGGTAATCGCCAAAGGCAGTGTTACAATACATCACACCATCCTTGTCGAATCCGGTAGGCCAGATACCGAGCCTGCGTTCGAAATTATTTTTCACCGAAAGGATCACGGTACTGATATGCCAGTAATTGTCCCAATTGTCCTGGAAGGTGGCCCCGTGGCCCGCACCCCGTGCGAATCCGCCGAGTTTGAAACTGAGCGGGTCAGATTGTGCCTGCCAGCCACCCAGGGGATCGTTCCCCACCAGCACACCATCGGCATAACCGCTGAACTCAGTTCCCGGCGCTCCATACTGGAGATAGTACTTACCGTTATACTTCGTCATATGCGAACCCTCAATAAAGGGATCCAGGAATGTATCATCCATGTATTCGCCAAAACGTTGCCAGCCATAGCGCCATGACTCCAGCAGGTATTGTTCCTTACGGGTGCCCTTCGGTTTCAGCGTTGTGCGGTCGAGCTCCACCCCATACATGGGGTAACGGTTGCTGCTGCCATTATACATATACAACCTGCCGTCGTCATCGGTAAAAAAGGACGGATCCCATCCCCCTATCTCAAATGAATCGACCAGTGGTTTCCAGTCATCCACTTTGGGGTTGGTGCTCATCCAGACTGTAAAATTGCTGGAGTAAGTGGAACCAAATACCAGCATCGTATCACCGATGATGCCGACTGCCGGGGCACAGAGTTCATCATACACTTTGTTCCACGGCCGAAGGAAACGGCGCGACACAAAATTCCAGTTCAGCATGTCATGGCTCCACCAGTATCCCCACTGGTTGGTGCTGAACAGGTAGTAATCATTTTTATAATTCACGATCACGGGATCCGCGGTGGCACGGTGCCTGCCCCATTCACTGAAATTCGGGATCGGGGTATAGCCGTAGTCCAGGTTGATCGGGTTGCAGTAGGTCGTTTGCCCGGGTTGTGTATTGGCGGGTTGGGTTGCCCGTTGCTGTGCACCCGCGTTCATAACCATCACTACAGATAACAAAACCAGTATTCTTTTCATAGCATTATTTTACCTGGCGGCTTCCAGTTTTTTCAAACCGGCCTGCACGTCCCTGTCGCTCATAAATAATTTCCAGATCAGCCCTGTGCGGTAGTTTTCAATCATCACCGTCATCGGTGCCTGGTTCAATCCCATGTAAATATCGGAAGTCCAGTTCTGGCTGAGGTTGACTGCATCCCTGAATCCATATTCTCCCCAGAGGAAGGCCCCATAATTATTGTAAAAGTTTTTCAACGCCTTCATCGATGCTTCGGGTGTATAGGGGAATGAGCTGATAGCACCGGTGGGAGCGAGTTTGCCCCTGTCCTGCCGCAACACCGGTTCGTCCGCCGAATATCCATCCGGTCCGTCACTTGCGGTCAGTCCCCAGGCGCTGTCGCTGTATCCCTTGTATTTACCTGGATTCTGGATGGCATAGGCATGGTTGATTTGAGCGATATGCTGGTTATTGGTGAAATAATTGGTGTATTTGTCGGTTATGCCGTGCGGATCATAACCCATGTAGGAGTAATGGGTGAAAAATAGCGGACCGCCGTTTGATACACCCACATCGAGTTTGATCCCGAAATACGTGTTCCCGTTGGTATAAGCCGATCCTTCTTCGGTTTCGCCCCAGTTGGACCTGTATTTTTTCCCCGTTGAATCCTGGTTGGCCCAGCCAGAATAATACATCGATGCGGGCACGCCGTGTGTCGGGGAAGCAATTGCCAGCAGGTAGGTCACCATCGTTTCATTCCATCCGATCAGCTGGTGATTGATCACCCATGCCTGGTCAGGCGACCAGTGCCAGTATAAAAATTTGCTGTCGGGATAACGCCGGTACCAGTCCCACTCCGATTGTTCCCAGAACTTTGTGATCCTTTCACGGATCATTTTTTCCTTCGCATCATTGCCGTTGAAATATGCGCGAGCCGCCAGCAATCCCTGCACAAGGAATGAGTGCTCCACCAGGTCACCGCCATTGTCGCGTTTTCCAAAGAAGGGTTCCACTTTCGCTGAGGGGCCATCATAAAAATGTCCGACTACACCGTGGAACTTATCCGCACGTTCAAGGAAACCGACGATCTGCACAAAACGATCCACTGCCTGTTGCCGTGTAATGAATTTCCTTTCGGCCCCGGTAATCAGTGCCATGATGCCGAAACCAGATGCACCGGTGGCAATCATGTTGTGACGGCCGGCGATATTCTCTTTTGCAAGTCCGCTTGCTTTTTCAGCACCTTCCCAGTAGTAGCGGAAACTGGCTTCCTGGACCATATCGAGCATGGCAGAATCGGAAAGCTCTTTCGTGCTGGCTTTTACCGCGGGCGACAAAGCCGTTTCATCATAATTATGATTGAGCAGCGAGATTTTATACGACCAGGTTTCCCCGGTGA
Source organism: Chitinophagaceae bacterium (assembly GCA_004173355.1). Classification (GTDB taxonomy): domain Bacteria; phylum Bacteroidota; class Bacteroidia; order Chitinophagales; family Chitinophagaceae; genus JBEVJC01. The sequence continues at coordinate 2,813 of SEAD01000159.1, forward strand.
TACCGGTGAAGTCAGCATAGCGGCTGGTAAACGCTTCCTGGATTCCGATGGGTTTGAAATTCTTCCCATCCCCCGAGCGATAAATTTTTACGTACCTGACTGCGGGATTGCTGACCGGTTTCCAGGCAAGGTCAATGTGTTTTGAATATCCTTTGGCGGATACAATAGCAGGTGTATATCCTGCGGCTGTTTTGTAATTCTCCGGCAGCAGTTCGATATCATCGATGTAGAAATTTTTTTTCAGGTCATCTTTGATCGATTGCGTAAAACGGATAGCCGTGATCCGGCGGAGCTGATCCCCGTCAAAGCCCGGACCGAGCAGGTTGTAAGGGATCAGTACCTGTGACCACTGGTCTTTTTTTGCCACCTGGAAAATCACTTCCTTACTCAGCGTGCTGTCTCCTTTGATGAGCTGCACTACCGGAAACATCCCCGTATTCTGGCCGGATGGGAGGTAAATCCAGAAGGAAAGGAACTTTGGCTTCGCGAAAAAGTCCTGCCCGCGTTTATCTTCCCGCCGGATGGTTGCCGTCCATTTTCCCTGTTTGCCATCGGTGTATTCCAGTTTCAGTGAATTGCCGGGTGTATGTGCATACCGTTCGCTCACCGGAAGTTTGTTGCCCACCGATTCAATCCATGAATTGCCTTCATCGGTAGTGCGACTGAAAAAGTAATCCCCTTTCATCCGGCTGTTGCTAAAAAAGCTGAGATCGTAGGCCGGTTCCTGTGCCATGGCCACGGAACCGATCATCAGTGAACATGCTGCTAATAGTCCTTTCATATGGTTATTTCAATTGCGGACTTTTAAAGTCCAGTTTCGTAAGCCCTTTTTTTATCTCGGGGTTACTCATAAACAGGTTCCAGAGCAAACCGGTACGGTAGTTTTCAATGTTTACTATAATCGGCCCCTGGTCGATTGCCAGGTGGCTTTTTGCATACCAGTTCTGTGTTTCATTGAACGCATCCACGAAACCATACTCACTCCAGATCTTATCGCCGAGATCGTAGTAAAAATGTTTCAGCGCCTGCATGGAAAATTCGGGTGTATACGGGAATGCGCTAAGCGCCGCGGTGGGCGTGATTGTGCCATTGTCTTCCGTGGGTGAATGCGCAGCATATCCGTTATAGGTGTCACTTGCTGTCAGTCCCCAGCTGTTTTCCCCATACCCTTTGAAATTTTTCGGATTGTCCAGCACATAGGCACGATTGATCAGGGTATGGTTGCGGTTCTGCTCCCAGTAGTCGGCATAACGGTCTTTGAGTCCACGTGGATCAAGGCCCAGAAATGAGTAGTGCGAAAAGAAAAGTGGTCCGCCGTAATCGAAGCCCAGCGGGAGTTTTATACCATAATATTCTTTCCCGTTTTTGAAAAAATTACTGATGGCCCAGCCGCGGTGATACACTGCCGGGCTCACCGGGTATTTTTCAGAAGAAGCGGCAAGGATGTACATGATCAGGCATTCATTAAAGCCACGCACGGGGAAATTCATGGCCCAGCCGTTAAACGGACTCCAGTGCCAGTACAGTACTTCCTGACCTCCATTGGTAAACCAGTCCCATTCGATGCCTTCCCACATCCAGCTGATACGCTGCCGGATATCGCGTTCCACGGGATTATCCTGGTTGAAATATTGCCGCGCGCAAAGTAATCCCTGGAAGAGATAGGATGTTTCCACAAGGTCCGCCCCATCATCCTTGCGACTGAAAGGTATCGTTGCACCCGTGGCACCATTCATCCAGTGCGGGAATGCACCGTGATACGAGGGGGAAGCCAGCAGGAAGCGGACCATCTTGCGGATAAACCGCGCAGCCGTATCACGGTCGATCCATTTACGTTCGGCTGCAACGATCACCGACATGATCCCGAAACCGGTACCACCGGTGGTAACCACATCATGCCCGTAGTGTTCTATATTACTGCGTTCGCGGGCCATGCCGGAGACCGGATGGGCAAAGTCCCAGAAATAACGGAAGGTCTGTTTTTGCACAAGGTCAAGTAAGGCCGAGTCGGAAAGATCTTTCGGCCTTTTTGCCGGATCGAACAGGTTGTCCTTTTTTTTCTGTGCTTCCGCTGCAACGGACAGCAACAATGAGACGAGTAACAGGCAGGTTATTTTTTTCATACGCTATGGTAAATAAGGTGCAGAAAATCCAAGTGTCTTCATACCGGTTTTCACTTCCGGGCAACTGGTGAACAGGTTCCATAACAATCCTGTACGATAGTTCTCGATCATGACGATGATCGGCCCCTGGTCGATGGCCAGATGGGAATCCGCTACCCATGTATCTTTCAGGGAGAAGGCATCGGCAAATCCATACTCTTTAAAAATTTTATCCCCCAGTACATAATAGAAATATTTCAATGCGGCCATGGACTGTGCCGGTGTGTAGGGCATGGAGGAAAGCGCTGCCGTTGGTGCGATGACCCCGAGGTCATTGGAGGGGGAACTGGCAGAATACCCGTTCGGTATATCACTCGCGGTAAGTCCCCAGACCGAATCGCTGTAGCCATACTGGTTAAGTGGATTGGCGCGGCAATAACTGTAGTTGACCAGTGTGTGATTGGTCACCTGTTCGGCGTAAGACGCATACTGATCGGTGAGCCCGTTGGGGTTGATACCCATGAAGGAATAATGGGAGAAAAAAAGCGGGCCACCGTTGTTGATCCCCAGCGGAAGACGATAGTTGTAGAATGTGCCACCGTTGACAAACCCCGCGCCACCATCCTGTTGCCATCCCTTATTATAAACCGATGCAGGAATGGAATGGGTGGTGGAGGAAGCCGCAAGTACGTAGGTGATCAGGCATTCGTTCCATCCCCGGATGGGAAGGTTCATATCCCAATTATACGTTTCACTCCAGTGCCAGTAAAGCACATCCTTATTGCCATTGCGGAACCAATCCCATTCCACCCTGTTGGAGATAGTATTGATATCTGCCCGTAAAGTAGTTTCTTCCGCAGCTGCGCCGCTGAAATACTGCCTTGCGCAAAGCAGTCCCTGGATCAGGTAAGATGTTTCTACCAGGTCAGCCCCGTCATCTTTCTGGCTGAAGGGTAATGCAGCGCCGGTCTGCCCGTTGATCCAATGCGGATATGCCCCTTTGAAAGTTTTTGCGGTGTTTTTCAGGAACGAGACCATGGTGCGGAGGCGGTCCAGCCCCTGTGTCCTGGTAATAAAACCACGTTCGATTCCTGTGATGATTGCCATGATACCAAAACCAGAACCCCCACTGGCGCAGGTATTGTTGTCGCCGTTGCTTCGTTCCCGTGCGAGACCACTTACCGGATGGGAAAAATCCCAGAAATACTTAAACGTCTGTTGCTGCACTTTCGTGAGCAGGTCGTCATCGCTGATGATGGGAAACTTCCTTGATGAGTCGATCTGTGTAACAAAACTGATGGAATTTGCCGCGCTGAGAGCTACACCTGCAGCTGATTTCAGGGATACAGCCGCATCAATTTTATAGCGGCTGGCACCTCCCAGGATTATTCCGGGCTGTACCGTCAGGATGCTGTCGTTGTTGCTGTACACGGGTGTGTAGGCAATGTCAGTGCCGTCAGCAGCTTTTAACGAAAGGCTGCTTACAGTGACTGAAGATTTGTCAACCGGGGCAGAAAAGCTGAACCGGATGACCGGTGATCTCCGGATGCTGTAGAGCACGGGGGCAGCAGAGCCATTGACACCGTCCACCGTTGCGGTCCGGATCGCAAATGCAGCAGGCGGATCCACGGGTGGAGGGGTCGGGTCCGGGTCGCTGTTTTTTTTGCAGGCGAAAAGGACTGTTGATAATAAAAGCACTCTAACCGATTTTACCAGCATACCAATAATTTGTTTACTGTGTCCTGCTGAGGAACAGTAAAGGTTGATTATTCCGGGCCACGAGCAGTACTTCCTTACCACCTGCCACGCGCAGCCATTTCATATCACGTACTTCGCCGTTGATGCCGGCAAGCACTTTATTTTTTAAAAATTCTACTGCACCCGCTTTACCAACACTGAAGGATGCCATTGCCTGAGCATCATACCTTCCTTCATAAGGGATCACATTGGAAAAATTACCGCCGGTGATAAACCGGCCCGGTCCGGCCTGCGTAAATGCAAACACGGGCGAGAGCTGCAGTTCCGCCGGCAGGTCGGTAACAGTATATCCCCCTTTGCCATCCGAATAAAAAACAGCCGATGCCAGTCGCGACGCTGTAAGTGGCACAGACTGGTCGATCCATCCGTAGAAAACGTCTTTCATTGTGACGCCGGCATAGTCAGCGTAAAGCAGGTAATGTTTCTTCAGCAAGGGTAATGCCCTTTCCACTTCGTCCTTTGCGAGGAAGGGATATTCCCCGTGTTTATTGGTGTATGACAGCAATTGTTCCGTACTGCCATTATTATCAAAATCCCCATAATACAACCGCAGCGGACCGGTGGGTTGCTGGCTGAATTTGTTATTCAGTCCCCAGTTGCCTGCGATAATATCCGGATGGCCGTCTGCGTTGAGATCAGTCACGGTGAGGCTTTGCCACAGACCGGTTGATGCGGGTATGTCGTTGCGGGTAAATACACCCTTATTATTTTTAAAAATTACCAGCGGCATCCACTCGCCGGTTACCAGAAGTTCCGGCCAGCCGTCTTTGTCGAGATCGGCAAACACCGCACTGGTGGCCATTCCGAGGGATTTCAGCGGGATCGTGGAGGCGGGGGCGGGACTGAATTTTCCCGTTCCATCGTTGAGCAGGAGCCAGGAATCCTGCGGGGTGCCGTATGATACCGGGGTTGCGAGGCCTGCGACAAAGAGATCGATATCGCCATCCTGGTCGATATCAGCCGCGCTGACAGAGGATTTATTGGTGTTCATAACGGGCAATGCACCGGCAGTTTTGCTGAAATGCCCTTTACCATCATTCAGGTACAGCTGGTCGGCGAGCAGCGTATCACCGGGGTGCGCCTGGTTGCCTCCACTGACCACATAGAGGTCCGGTTTGCCATCGCCATTGGCATCAAAGAAAATTGCATCCACTTCTTCGCGATGACGGGAGCCGTTGAACACCGACGTATCTGTGCGGCTGAATGATCCGATTGCCTGCTGGGTGAAGAGTGCCCCTGGTTGTTCCGCTGCACCACAGGTGTAAAAATCATCGAGGCCATCGCCGTTGATATCCGCCACTGCGACGCGCGGACCGCGGGTAGAGAGACCGTGGGGAATGAGGTACTGTACATTGAAGTCGCTGAAATTATTTTCCTGGTGCGACCAGTCTGCCAGTGGTTTTTCCAGCTGGGTCAGCGATTCATCCGTCGGTGGGTTGAATCGGGCCAGGTCGATAGTACCGCCGGCATTTTTTTTCTCAGCCAGAAGCTGGCTGTTTACAGCAGGTGTTTTGATCACCTGCCATTTCTGGTCGGGCCAACTGATGATGACCGAGTCCGGTTTTGCAGTGCCGAATCCAAAATGCAGACGCAGGTCGGAGGATGACTGGAAGCCCCTGGTGGGCATGAGTTGCTGGTACTGCATTTTACCTCCGGTAAACACCCAGGCTTTTGCACCGATGCCGTTCAGGTTAAACCCGGTTCCGATAAATTTTATAGAGAGCCAGTTTTGTGCCGGCGCTTTGTTTTCATAAATAAACGATTTGCTGTTGAGTGCATTGACTACAAAATCGAGATCGCCATCGTTGTCAAGATCTGCGTAGGCGGCACCATTGAAATAACCCGAAGTCTTTCCGGTACCCCATTCCTGCGACTTGTCTTCGAAGCGGAGCTGGCCGTCGCCTTTAAAAATATAGGGATGCGACTGACCGTCGGGCATTTTTCCGATTGCCAGTTCATCGATGCCCTCGGTGCCCTGCTTTTTATTATTGAATGCATCGGAGATGAAACGGATATAATCCAGGTCGGTGGTACGTTTCACAATCCCGCTGGTGATGAAAAGATCTTTATTCCCATCGTTGTCAACGTCTGCCAGCAGTGCCGACCAGCTCCAGTCGGTAGCCGCGATGCCGCCCTGGAGACCGATCTCGCTGAAACTGGATCCGCTGCCGTTATTCCGTTGCAGGGAATTCCGGCTCACCTGTTCCTGGAATCCGTTGCGCGTGATTTTGAACTGGTAGATATCCGGGTTTTCATCACTGCCGTATGTTTTGAGAACTTTTTCATCGGCGGGCAGCATATCCGTGGTTACGATATCCGGTTGCCCGTCATTATTATAGTCGGCTATATCATTCCCCATGCTGAAGCGGCTGAAGTGGCGGAAATGATCTGCGCTGCTTTCCCTGAATCTGCCGTTGCCCTGGTTGACATAGTAGTAGTCGTTTTCGTGGAAGTCGTTCCCGATGTAAATGTCTTCCCAACCATCGTTGTTGATATCGGCGATGGCGAGTCCGAGTCCGTAGCCAAGATTTCCCTGGAAGATGCCGGCCTCAGACGATACATCGTGGAACTGCCGTTGTCCTGCATTGAGATCATTTCGGAGAAGTTTATCACCCGCGGCGGGATCGTACTTCCGCCGGTTGGAAGTATCGACGATGTTCTGGAATGGCCGGTCGCTCTGGTTGAGGATATAGCAGTCGAGGTCGCCGTCATGGTCGTAGTCGAAAAAAGCAGCCTGCCCGGCAAAGGACCGGATGTCCAGTCCGTAGTCTTTTGAGTGGTCAGCGAATTTGTTATTACCGAGATTGATGAAAAGCTGGTTGTGACCTTTCAGGTCAAATTTACCAGCGATGGCTGATACGTAGATATCAAGGAGTCCGTCACCATTGACATCGGCCATGGTCACCCCGCTGCACCAGTCGGAGATGCCCTGTACCCCGGCGCTTTCGGTGATGTCTTCAAACGCCATCCCTCCTTTGTTGAGATAGAGTTTATTATTTCCTTTCGAGTTTGCGGTGAAAT